>JBFMGC010000049.1 GCA_040752815.1 Candidatus Zixiibacteriota bacterium | reverse complement strand
AGAAGATGTCGGGTTCCTCGCTCAAATGGTCGATGCGAGGAACGCCGACCTACAAGACTTCGTGCGAGGGGAGTTTCAATCCCACTCACCATAGGCGAAGTGGGCCACGGGGGTGAGTCCAAAAAACATGTTGAGTTTAGGCGGCCCCGCCTGCTATAGTCCGGTAGGGCAGGACCCCTGCGGTCCTGCCGTTAACGGTTTAGGATTGTTCAATGACTCTCGACCCCAGGTACGATTTTATCGTCTCGACTATCGTCCCGGCCCTCAACGAGGAGGGGAATATCGACGAGTTCTGCCGTCTGTACGCCGAGATGCGCGAAAAGGCGCCGTTTAGGTGCGACCTGGTGTTTGTCGACGACGGCTCTACTGACAACACGCTCGATAAGATCAAGGCCAATGCGAAAAAGTACGACTTCATCCGGTACGCGTCGCACCAGCGTGTCCGCGGCCTGACCGCCGCGCTTCAGACCGGATTCGAGCGGGCTTCCGGCACCGTGTTTGTCTTTTACCCGGCCGACTTACAATACCTGCCCGAGGATATCCCCGCGCTGGTTGCGCCGATTGCCGAGGGGGCCGATATCAGCACCGGCTGGAAGCAGGGGAAATACTCCAAGCGCTTGGTATCGACTATCTACAATTGGTTTTCGCGGAAGATTTTCGGGCTTCGGGTTCACGATCTCAACTCGGTCAAGGCGTTTCGTCGGGTGGTGGTCGACAGCATTTTCCTCCGCAAGGATTGGCACCGGTATCTCGTGGTGCTGGCCGCCAACGAGGGGTTCCAGGTGGAGGAAGTCAAGGTGCCGCTCTACCCGCGCCAGTGGGGGAAAACCAAGTTCTCGGTCTGGCGGATACCGGTCGGCGTGCTGGACATGCTCGCGGTGAAGTTCCAGATCACGTTTCTGCGCAAGCCACTTTTGTTTTTCGGCATGACCGGCATGATCTTCATTCTGCTGGGCATTCTGGTCGGGTTTTATGCGATCTATGAGCGCTACGTGATGATGCACGGCAACCGGACGCTTTTGTATCTGGTGATGCTGCTGATTGGGGTCGGTATGAGCTTCTTCCTGATGGGGTTTATCTCCGAGGGCGTGACCGCGCTCAAGGAAGAGATGACCGACCTTCGCAAGAAGACCAACGCGATCCTTGAGAACCTGAACCGGAAGAAGACCGAGGGGTGAGATGTTGTAGGTCGAAACCCCTGTGGTTTCGACAAGGCGGTTTGAGGTCGCAGACTGCGACCTCAAGTTGGGGTATCGATTGTGATTGACCGGTGGGTCTTGAGGTCACAAAGTGCAACCTCAAACGGGTGTTGGGAATTCCAAGCAAGTTGTAGGGCGAAAACCCTCCGGTTTCGACATTGAGTCGAGTCTATAATGGCCCACCCCACGCCCATGTCCCGCTCCCTGTCGTTTCTGGACCGGTATCTCACGGTCTGGATCTTTCTCGGAATGGCGGTTGGGGTCGCTTTGGGGTATTTCCTGCCCGGCATTACCGGTTTAGTGGAGAAGCTCTCGGTCGGCACGACCAATATCCCGATCGCCGCCGGGCTGATTCTCATGATGTACCCGGTGCTGGCCAAGGTGCGCTACGAGGCGTTTGGGACGATATTCAATCACCGCCGGGTGCTGGCACTGTCGCTGGTTCAGAACTGGGTGGTCGGTCCAATTATCATGTTTCTGCTGGCGATGTTGCTCTTGCGTGATCTGCCGGAGTACGCCATCGGTCTGATCTTAGTCGGCCTGGCGCGGTGTATCGCGATGGTGCTGGTCTGGAATGATCTCGCCAAAGCCGACCGCGATCTGGTAGCCGGGCTGGTGGCATTCAACGCGGTCTTCCAGGTGCTCTTCTACAGCATCTACGCCTGGATCTTTGTCACCATGCTGCCGTCGCTGTTTGGGATGGCCGGGAGCGTGGTCGATGTAAGCCTTGGCGATATCGCCGAGAGCGTGTTTGTCTATCTCGGCATCCCGTTTATAGCGGGAATTATCACGCGCTTCAGCCTGCTGGCTCTCAAGGGGCGGGACTGGTACGAGCGAGTGTTCGTGCCGCGTATCAGCCCGATTACGCTGATCGCGCTGTTGTTCACTATCGTAGTGATGTTCTCATTCAAGGGCGAATTGATCATTCAGCTGCCGCTCGACGTGCTCCGCGTAGCGCTTCCGCTGGCGCTATATTTCGTATTGATGTTCCTGATCACGTTTTATTTCTCGAAAAAACTCGGAGCCGCGTACGCCTCGACCGCGACAGTCGCCCTGACTGCCGCCAGCAACGATTTCGAGCTGGCGATAGCGGTGGCGGTGGCGGTGTTCGGAATTGGCTCGGGGGTCGCGTTTGCTACGGTCATAGGCCCGCTGGTCGAAGTGCCGGTGATGCTTTTGCTGGTGAAAGTATCGCTCTGGTGGAGGGAGACGTATTTTGGGTGACGAATGGATGGCTGCGACGGTGTCCCTATCGCGGTCGGCCATTAGGTTGTCACACCCGAGATCGAGCCAGGGGAGGTTGTCTTAACTCATCAACGGCACGACGCTCAAGCTCATTGGCTTATTATGGTGCATTGCACGTGGGTTCAGCCATAGCCACCACAACTGGGCCCCGTCTTCCGACGGGGTGACGGGACTGGGCTCCCGCCCTATGGATGCGCAGACCCGATTTTGTTGCGGACGACATAGACTGCTGCCTGTGTACTGTGAGAGCGCCCCCAGAGGAAGTGAGCTGGGGAGTCCACTCTTAATGCTCGTTTTCACTGACAGGATCTGTCAGTCAACTCTACTATTGTACGAGCGCCGAACGATGACGACAGCAGTAAACTCTCTTTTTCCAAAGGACGACTATCAGGTCGTCACCCCGGCGAAAGCCGGGGCCCAGTTGTTTTGGAAAGAACAGTAGCCCGGAGTTTATGATCGTCCGTGATTGCTTCTTGGTTATGACAGAGTTCTGACTGTTGATCTTTGGGAGGATGGTATGAAATCGGCGTTTGTATACATGATGGCAAGTGGCAGGAACGGGACGCTCTATGTCGGTGTGACCACCAACTTGATTCAACGTATCACGGCTCATCGGCCGGGACTCGTTCCCGGTTTCACTGCTAAGTACCAAGTTAAACTTCTGGTGTACTGGGAGGAACACGCCAGCGTCGTTGAGGCCATCGCAGCAGAGAAGAGGTGGAAAAACCGCAGGCGGGCAGCGAAAATCGCGATGATTGAGCGAATCAACCCGGAGTGGCGCGATCTTTACAAGGATCTGGCACATTGACTATCCGCTGAACGGTGCGGCTATAAACGACCTGAATTACGCTGTGCAGCGATGGACGAAGGCACTGAGTCAATGCCTTTGCGGCCACACCTGGGTACACGGCCGCGGCCTGGTAGGACGGCCTCCGGCCAACTACAATGAGCCTCTCCCGACTCAGATTCGGGCGGTCGGTGCGAGGCAGACCCCCCGGTCAGCCCCCCTGGAATTAATAGCTCCGCACTTTTCTGGTTGAACCCACCCGCTGGGTGGGGTACCATTGCGGTCACAGATTGTGTCAAAGCACAAGGAATGAAGAAAACACTCGTCGTACTCCTCAAGATCATCCTTACCGGTGTCGTGGTGTACTATGTCGCGAGGCAGGTCTGGGTCAACTGGGATCAGGTCAGACAGTTCGACTGGCAGTTCGACATTGTGTATCTGGCGTTGTCGCTTGTCTGCGCGATGGCGGCCCTGGTCGTGTTTTCCGCCGCGTGGGTTAAAGTCATCTCGGCGTTCGGGCATCTGGTGAGTCAGGCAGCGGGGTATCGAATACTTAATCTCTCCAATCTTGGACGGTACATCCCCGGCAAGGTCTGGCAGGTGTTCGGGATGCTCTACCTCGCCAAACAGAAGAACATCCCGGAGGAGCAGGCGGCGGCTTCGTTCGTGATTACAGAACTTTTCACAATACCGGCCTCGCTTCTGGTTTGGGTGATAGCGGCCCAGTTCGAACCGGCGCTGCTGATCGATAAGTTCAAGATCATGGGGCCTGGCTCGGCGTATACCGCCGGTATTCTTGGTCTATTGGGTTGCGCCGTGCTGGTTCTGTATCCCCAGCCGTTTCTGCGGCTCGCCAACTTCGTACTGAGGAAACTGGGCCGTCCGCCGGCGCTTTTCACGCTGGACAAATCGGTTGCCCTGCAAGCGTTTGTCGGGTATTTTCTGGGCTGGATTTTATTCGGGCTGGCGTTCTGGCTGTTTCTGGTATCGATTCTCGGCGACAGCGCCCCGTCGATTTTGCTGTCGATCGGGCTGTACAATATCGCGTACCAGATCGGCTACCTGGCGATATTCGCTCCGAGCGGACTCGGCCCGCGCGAGTTGATCATGGGCGCGTTGCTCGCGCCGTTTGTCGGCCCGGTGGCTCCTGCGCTGGCGGTGGTGGCGCGAATTTGGTCGGTAGTAATTGACGCGTCGGCTGCGCTGCTGGCCCTGGCCATTAGGAAGTAGTCTCGTTCAATTCGGAGATATCTTGACCCCGCAAAAACATTCCGCCGGTCGATCCCGAAGACAAGCCCTCAGTTTTGAGAACTCGCGCTGGTTTGTGCCCGCGGCGTTTCTCGTGCTGTTCCTGGCGATTGTCTTCCTCTTCTCGGATTTCATTTTCTCCGACCAGATGCTCTACGGCTCGGACATTCTCCAGGCCAGCCTTATGTTTCGCATATACCAGGCGACTTACATGGCGGCGCACGGCGGCGCCATTCCGCAGTGGATGCCGCACCAGTTCGGAGGGATGCCATTTGTCGAGGCGTTTCACAGCGACATCTTCTACCCGCCGTCATTGCTTTTGAAGTACCTTCGCGTCTGGCTCGACAGCAAGATTGAACCAATTGATATCGCCCGCGATCTCGGCTGGCTGATGATTCTCCACATCTACCTGTCCGGCCTGTTCATGTATCGCGCCGCGCGTCAGTTCAAGCTGGCGCGGGTGCCGTCGCTGTTCGCCGGGGCGAGCTACATGTTCGCGGGGTATCTGGTCTCGATGGTAGCGCCCGGACACGACGGGAAGATCTATGTTGCGTCGCTGTTCCCCGCGCTGATGTTCTTTCTCGACCGGGGATTTGAGAAGGACCGCTTCCTTTCCCAACTGAAGTACTTCTCGCTGACCGGACTTACGGTCGGCCTGATTCTGCTGACGCCCCACCCCCAGATGTCGTACTTTTCACTCTGGGCGCTTAGTTTTCTCGCCGCGTTCAGGCTTATCATTGTCCTGGTACAGAAGAAATCAGTACTGCCCGCTGTCAGACCGGGGCTGCTCGTGGTCTATGCGGTCGCGGTGGGCTTGTTGCTTTCGGCCATTCAAATGTATCCCGGCATATCCTACACGCAGGAGTATTCGCCGCGCGCCGACACCAAACGCGGCTGGGAGTGGGCAACTTCGTGGTCGATGCACGAGGAAGAGGCGGCGTCGCTGGTCATTCCCGAGTTTTCCGGCACATCCACCGACAAAGCGAAAACCTTCTACTGGGGAAAGAACTTCTTCAAGGATAACTCGGAGTGGCTGGGCACGGTGTCGCTGTTTCTGGCTATCATAGGACTGTTCTTCTATCGCCACCGCAAAGAAGCGTGGTTTTTCGGCATTCTCGGGCTGTTCGCGCTACTGTACGCATTGGGCGGAACTACTCCCTTCTTCTGGATCATGTTTACGCTCGTGCCCAAAGTCGAGTCTATGCGCGCCCCGGCGATGATCATGTTTCTCGGTTCGTTCGCGGTTTCTCTTCTGGCCGGAATGGGCCTGCAGGCCGTAAGCGACTTGCGGAGCGAGGCCAGAAAGTCGCGAGACAACCGATTCAATTATGTGCTCCTCGGTTTCCCCGCGCTTCTGTTGTTCCTCGCGCTGGGATTTACAGCCGCGGGACGGAGTCTGATCGGGCTCTGGTGTTCGCTGTTCTACAGCGAAGCGTCGTCCGAAGCGGTGCAGCAGGGGGTGACCAAACTCGATGTTGCCTACATGAACCTGTCGGCGACTCAATCCGGCGCCTGGATCGCGCTCCTGCTTGTCGCCATGGCGGCGATGTTCGTGTGGCTTTACCGACACGGGAAGACGGGTGCCGGAATCCTGATCGCGCTGGTGGCCCTGGCGGTTATCGACGGCATGCGATTCAACAGCCGCTTTATTGATGTAGTCGAGGATGCGCGCTTCTCCAGCCAGTACGGCGAGAATCCGCTGACCCGGTTTTTGTCCGGGCAAGAAGGAAAATTCCGCGTCATCAATCTGACCGCGCCCAAGGACGCCAGTTTGCCGGTGCATGGAATCGATGTCACGGTCGGCTATCATGGCAACCAGTTGCGCTGGTACGACGATCTGCTCGGCGGACCGAACCTCACTCATATCCAGAGGTTCAACCCGCGTCTGGTGAACCTGACCGGCACCCGCTATCTTATCAATACCACATCGGGGACATTCCCGCCCAACCACTTTGGCCCATTGCCGCTGGTGCACGTGGAAAGCTACGGCAGCGCAAAGCTGCTCCGCAATGATAACGCCCTTCCCCGTGTATTCCTGGCCAACGAACTCAAAGTCATCTCGGACCGGGATGCGATGATTGCCGAGGTGCTCAGCGGCGCGTCCGATCTTCGGCGCGTGGCCTTGCTCGAAGAAGCGCCGCCGCTCGAAATCGCTCCGGAGGAAGGCGCGGCTGATTCGGTCTGGATAGTCGACTATCAGCCGGAGACAGTCGTGATCGGAGTATCTACCTCACACGACGCCATGCTTGTCCTGACCGACACCTGGTTTCCATCGTGGCAGGTGACTGTCGACGGCCAACCGGCTAATTGCCTCCGCGCCTACGGCGCTTTTCGGGCCGTGGCGATTCCGGCCGGCTGCCGCGAAATTCGTTTCGAGTATCATTCCGCCCGATACGCGCTGGGACACACCGTGAGTGTGGTGTCATGGCTCAGTCTGCTGGGCGTTATCGGCATTACCTGGTACTTTGGCCGTCGCCGACACGAGACACAGGAATCACTTGAGAGAGAAACGGAATAGCCGTGGTTCAGCCACAACGCGCACTCATCATCTTTCCGACCTACAACGAGCGCGACAATATCGAGAAGATCGTGCACGCCGTCATACCGCTTGACCCGCGTATTCATGTCTTGATTGTCGATGACAGCTCGCCGGACGGCACCGGCGAGGTGGCCGACCGTCTCGCCGCCGAATTGAACAAAGTCCACGTGCTGCACCGCGCGGAGAAAGAAGGTCTCGGACGTGCCTATATCGCCGGGTTCAGGTGGGCTATTGAACGCAAGTTCGATTTCATCTTTGAAATGGATGCCGACTTCTCACACAGCCCTGAGTATATCCGTGACTTTCTCAAGACCATTCAGGAATACGATCTGGTCATAGGCTCGCGTTACATATCGGGAGTAAATGTCATCAACTGGCCGATGAGCCGTTTGCTGCTGTCTTATTTCGCAAATGTTTATACTCGTGTCGTCACCGGCCTGCCGCTGCGCGACGCCACCGGCGGTTTCAAGTGTTTTCGCCGCGAGGTGCTCGAGGCGATCGAACTCGATCAAGTCAGATCGACCGGCTATGCCTTTCAGATCGAGATGTCGATGCGGGCCTGGAAGAAAGGGTTCCGCATCAAAGAAATCCCGATCATCTTCTATGACCGGGTCGCCGGGAAGTCCAAGATGTCGAAGAAGATCATGCGCGAGGCGGTCTGGATGGTCTGGGCGCTCCGTCTGAAAGCGATGTTCGGCAAGCTGTCGTAGAGCTGGTGCGGTGGGCCCAAAGGTACCCAAGGTCTCGATCATAGTCGTTGCGCATAACTCCCTGCCTGCTCTCTCCGGCTGCCTCAAGGCGCTTGACGCTGCGGTCGCGGGGATCGATCACGAGCTTATCCTGGTAGATAATGCGTCTACAGATCGCTCCGCCGCCGAAGCGGTACAGCTTTTTCCCCTGGCAACAGTACTGAAAAACGACAAGAACCTCGGTTTCGCGGCCGCATGTAATAGGGGCGCCGAAGTTGCCGCCGGCGAATGGCTGCTGTTTCTCAATCCCGATGTAACCATCGACAGAGACGCACTAGCCCACTTGTTGACGGCGGCGCAGTCAAACGAAAACGCCGGTCTCATATCGGGCCGCCTGCGTAACGCCGATGGCTCCTTCCAGCCAACCTGCCGGCAGTTTCCGACTATCGGCAATATCTTCTTTTCGCGGGGATCGGCGCTGGCATGGTTGTTGAAACGCCCAGTTACTGCAGGCGTGAGATACACGCTGCCTGATTATGACCAGACCACCGCAGTTCCTGCGGTGGCTGCGACTATGGTGATGATCAAGCGCGATCTCTTTGAACAAGTCGGGCGCTTTGACACTCGCTTTTTCATGTATATGGAAGACACCGACCTCTCGCTGCGCCTGCATCAGCACGGGCGAGTCAACCTGTTTGTCCCGAGCGCGGGCGGGGTCCACCGCTGGGGCGAAGGAACGACAGTGGGTCGTGTACGACGGCTGCTCTGGCATCATCACTCGGTGTGGAAGTACTTCCTCAAGCATTTTCCCAACGGCTTTTCAGTGGTGCTACTGCCGTTACTCCTGGCTGCGAATCTCGCGATTCAAATCGTCAGGCCGTCTAAGAGAGCGAGGCAGGAAGCGTCATGAATTGGCTGGCGTTGCTGATTGCTCTGGGATTGAGTCTTGTCGTTGCGGCCAGTCTCATGACACCGGCGATACGTCTGGCCGATCGCCACGGGTTTGTCGACCGGCCGGGTCGCCATAAGAGGCATCACCGCCCGGTGCCGAATGTTGGTGGAGTGGTGCTGTTCTTCTCGCTCTGGCCGGCTGTGGCGACTTGTTCGTTCTTGTCGCCCGCCTTGCTCGCCGGGACGAAGTCGTCGCTGCTATACGTCTTCTCCGGAGCGCTGGTTGTCTTTCTGGTTGGCCTGGCCGACGATCTCAAACCGCTTTCAGCCTGGTCCAAGTTGGCCGCCCAGACGGCAGCCGGACTCATCCTGTATCTCGGCGGACTGGCGATCAATCCGGTCACGATTCCCTTTGCCGGCAGCTACGATATCGGGTCCATGTCCGTCATTATCACGATCATTTGGGTGGTCATGCTTACCAATGCAATCAACTTGATCGACGGACTCGATGGTTTGGCGGCCGGGGTCTCGCTGATCGCCTGTGTGACTCTCGTTACGATCGGCACACTGCATTACGCGGAGTCGGCCGTGCTGTTTGCGAACGCGCTGATTGGATTTCTCGCGGTATTTCTGTTTTTCAATCGGTTCCCGGCGAAGATTTTTCTGGGCGACTGCGGTTCGCTTCAAATCGGTTACTACTTCGCCGTGGTTTCGCTTCTCGTCCCTATCAAATCTTACACCGCCGCTGCGCTCTATTTGCCGCTTCTGGCGCTCGGCGTGCCGCTTATGGAGACCGCGATCTCGTTTTCTCGCCGTCTGGTCTCGGGACGCAACGTGATGAAAGCCGACCGTCGCCATCTCTTCCACTACCTTGCGCTGGCGGGGCTCTCGCCCCAAATGGTGGTCGGAATCTTCTACGTCGTATCGGCAGTGTTCGGGGGTTTTGCGCTGGCGATGTATTTCCTTAACCGATTGATAGTATTCGGCTTACTGGTCCTTTTTATGGTTGTAATTTCCGGTCTGTTCTTTATCTTTATGGCCAGGATGAACCGCTCGCCGAGGAATCGGTGAGTTGTTGGTGATGCAGAACTATTAGTCCGGGCTTTGTAGAGACCGCACCCATGGCTGAGGGACAACAGTATCTCGATTTTGAACGTCCTCTCGTGGAACTCGAGAAGAAGATTTCCGACATGAGGGATTTCTCGGTGGGCGGAGGAGTCCAACTGGACGCCGAGATTCAGTCCATGCAGGTCAAGCTGAACCAGCTTCGGACCGAGATCTACTCCTCGCTCACACGCTGGCAGCGGGTGCAGCTTTCCCGGCATCCTCGCCGGCCCCATTCGCTTGACTTCATCCGCATGATGACCACCGATTTCCTCGAGTTGCATGGCGACCGCGCGTTTGCGGATGACCAGGCGATGGTTGGTGGGTTCGCCCGGCTCGACGGCCGCCCGATTATGGTGGTGGGGCAGGAAAAAGGGCGTGACACCAAGGAGAAGCTGCGCCGGAATTTCGGTATGGCTCATCCCGAGGGTTACCGCAAGGCGCTCCGGCTTTTTCATCTTGCAGAGAAGTTCGGGGTGCCGATCGTCATTCTGATCGATACCCCCGGGGCGCATCCCGGAATCGGCGCCGAGGAGCGCGGCCAGGCGTGGGCGATCGCCGACAACCTGCGCGCCATGTTTCGAATTCGAGTGCCGATGGTAATCGTCATTCTGGGCGAGGGCGCATCGGGCGGAGCCTTGGGTATCGGTATCGGTGATCGCATACTGGTGATGGAGTACGCCTGGTATTCGGTGATCTCGCCGGAGGCCTGCGCGGCGATACTCTGGCGCGACTCGGGCAAAGGCCCGGAGGCGGCGGAGGCGCTCAAGCCGACCGCGGAGACGCTGCTTCGCCTTGGCGTAGTGGACAGGGTCATTCCCGAGCCGCCCAGCGGAGCGCACAACGACCCGGCCGAGGCGGCCCGCCTGGTGAAAGCCGATATTCTGGCCGCACTGAGTGAATTACAGGATAAACCGGTCGCGGAACTGCTGGAGGAAAGACTGCTCAAGTTCCGGGCCATGGGTGCATACAAGGAGCGATGATGGCGTTGCCGCAAAAACTGCTGGACAAACTGGCCTGCCCAAAGTGCCACGGCAGCCTGGAGTACCGTCCCGAGAAAGACCAGTTGATTTGTCCGAACTGCCGGCTGGTTTTCCGGGTGGCCGATGACATCCCGGTGCTTGAAATCGAGACGGCTGAGAAACTGAAGTAGGAAACCGAAAATGAAACTGTCGAAATTCTGTGAAGAGGGGCTGGTTACTTTTAACATGAAGGGGAGTACCAAGGACGCCGCAATCGAGGAACTGGTCGACCTGGCGGCCGCATCGAATATGGTCAAGGATCGCGACCGCCTGCTCCAGGACGTCAGGGAGCGTGAGGAACTGGTCACCACCGGTGTCGGCAACGGGGTGGCGTTTCCGCACGCCAAGACCCGTTCCGTGAAAGGGGTGGTGATTGCTTTCGGCCGCAACGACACGGGCATCGATTTCGACGCCATGGATCAAAAGCCGGTGTATCTGTTCTTTCTTATCGCCGCCCCCGAGGACGCAATCGGCGCGCATCTTAACGTGATGGCGCGGCTGTCGTTCCTGATGAAATCGGCGGAGAACCGGCAGAAGTTGATGGAAGCCACTTCCCCCGGAGATGTTCTGACTCTGATTGACAAGATTAACTGACCGGCCGGAACAGGACTGGCTTGGCACATGAAATGGACTTCCCATCTTGTTTCGAATTACGTACGCACGATTAATCTTGCCGCAATCTGCCTCCTGTCCCTCGGTTTGATCATGACCGGCCCGCAGGTGGCGCCGTACGTCAGCGGGACGATCATAACCGTACTCTATTATCCATTCTCCAAGATCAAAACAACCGTGGAGAACGCATTGGCCACGGCTGAGGAGAACGCCCGTCTGCAGCTTCTTCTTCGCGAGACCACACTGCGTCTGTCCAGCCTGAGCGAGATTCAGCGCGAAAACATCCGCCTCCAGAAGATTCTGGACTTCGAGGCCCCACCCGGCTACAGACTGCTGCCGGCGCGGGTGATTTCGATAAGCGGCACCGTAGTGCCGACTAACGCGGTTATAAACAAGGGCTCCCGGGACGGGGTCGTCCAGGGGATGCCGGTAATAAACCAGATTGGCCTGGTCGGTCGCGTTATCACGGCCCTGGAAGAAGTAGCTACAATAGAACTACTCACAAATCCGGCCAACAGGGTAGCCGCAAAGGTGGCGGAAAGCCGTCAGATGGGTATCGTACGCTATCGAACACGCGACGGAATGATCCTCGATAACTTCCCGATTCTGGGCGATATCGAGGTCGGCTACCAGATTATTTCATCGGGATTAGGGGGAGTATTCCCGCCCGGCCTGGTGATCGGGACGGTTCGGGATGTCGACCGACCTCCGGAGGAGACATTTTGCCGGGTCGAGATTGAGCCGGCTGCTGATTTCAACAGCCTCGAGGAGCTGTTTGTCCTCAAGGAGAGCCGGCAGTGACTATCATTCCTTACGTTATCTACCTGATTATCATAGCCCTTCATGCAGTTATCCTCCAGGGAATCACGTCGATTTACACCGCTTCGCTGAACCTGCCCGCGTTTATCGTGCTGGCAGTCGGGCTGTACAAAGAAGACATTCCGGCTACCTGGTTCGGATTCGCAGCCGGATTGGTGGCCTTCGCGGGTGCACCGCCGACTCAGCTCGGCTGGCATGGCCTGATCATGGCCGGGCTTGCGCTTGGCGCCCGCCGGGTGCGGGAGCGGCTCAATCTGGAGTCTCTCAAGGCCAGGCTGCTCGT
This sequence comes from Candidatus Zixiibacteriota bacterium, assembly GCA_040752815.1. Classification (NCBI taxonomy): domain Bacteria; kingdom Pseudomonadati; phylum Candidatus Zixiibacteriota; species Candidatus Zixiibacteriota bacterium. The sequence goes on along the minus strand of JBFMGC010000049.1, from coordinate 10,164 downwards.
GGTCTTCGGCGGGCTCGTCATTCACAACGTAATCGTGCTGCTGATCAGCCAGGCCGACGCCTTCCTGATCAATCTGCTCAGGTATGCCCTGGCGGGCGCGGTCTATACCAGTCTGATCGCCTGGCTTTTCTTCCTGGTTAAGGAACGGGTCATTACAGTCGAGAAAGTCAAAGCTATCTTTTGAGTGGTGAAATGGATCGCCTCGAGTTGTCAATGTCCGGCCGGGAACGCACCGCAATTGTGGTGATCATCTTGATGTTCCTTTTTCTGTTTGCCGGCCTGCTTCGGTTCCAGGTCTTCCAGCACCAGCAACTGGCCGACCAGTCTGAAAAGAACCGTGTTCGCCTGCTCCCAATCGTCACACGGCGGGGCACGTTTTATGATCGCGAGGGCCGCGTCCTGGTCGACACGCGCACGTCCTATACCGTGTCGGTCCTTCCATCGGAAGAGGTGCGCAACCTGACCGTACCGAACCTCGCCGGGTTACTTCAGATTGATACTGTCGAAATCCGCAAGCGGATTGTCAAGAATACAGTCAATCGTTACCAGCCGGCGGCCGTCAAACGTGGTACACCATTCGAAATCGTCGCCGTCCTCGAAGAACAGCACGATCGCTTCCCCGGGGTTACCATACAGATGGAGCGGGTGAGAAACTACGCCGACTCCACCGGTGCGGAGTGCGCCACCGGCCACGTTAGCGAAGTATCCCGCGATGAATTGGAACAGTACCGTTCCTCCGATCTTCGACCCGGCTCGATCATCGGCAAAAAAGGACTGGAGAAGGCGTTTGACCCGCAGTTGCGTGGGCTCGACGGCACGGAATACATAGAGGTGTTTGCATCGGGGCAGGTGGTCGGACCGTACGAAGGACTTGCGCGAAAGAACCCGGTACCCGGGGCCGACTTGCACCTCACACTGGATCTTGATTTGCAACGCGCAAGCCTGCTCGCGCTCGACAGCTTTTGCTGCGGAGCGGTGGTGGCAATCGATCCCCGCAACGGCGAGATACTGGCGATGGTGTCGTACCCAAGTTGGAACGCCAACCTGTTTTCCGGTCCCATCTCCGACTCGCTCTGGCAGGCGATGTCTACCGATTCCTCGCATCCGCTGCTGAACCGCCCCCTTACCGGACAGTATCCGCCGGGATCAACGCTCAAGCTGATAACCGTCGGCGCCGGGCTGGAGGAGAAGCTCATCACGCCCACGTCGACTTTCCGCGGCTGCACCGGCGGGTACCGATTCGGCAACCGTATCTTCCACTGTTGGGACGAGCGGGGGCATGGCGTGCTGGCAGCCGCGCATGCTATCGAGCAGTCCTGCGACATATACATGTACCAGTTGGGCTTGAAACTTGGTGTCGACCTGCTCAGCAAGTATTATGACGAATGCGGATTCGGCAAACCGACCGGTATCGAGATCCCCGGCGAGGTGAGGGGCAACAACCCTAACAGTGCCTACTATGACCGTATCTACGGAAAGCGCGGGTGGACCCAGGGGCTGGTGCTGAATAACTCCATCGGGCAGGGTGAAATCCTTGTGACGCCCTTGCAGTTGGCCCAATTCTATTGCGGCATCGCCAACTCAGGCACAGTTTACAGACCGCACATGGTAAGGTCCGTCGTCTGGCCCGACGGCCGTCGCCAGGTCATGTCACCTCGACGCTCCTTCGCGCTACCCTTCTCTCCGGAGACAATGGCGGTTCTTAGGGAGGGGGCGCGGTTGGTGGTGCAGGGGGACCGTGGAACGGCTCGGTCTTTGCGGCGCAAAGGATACACGATTGCCGGCAAGACCGGCACGGCCCAGAATCCGCACGGGCGCGACCACTCGCTATTTGTCGGTTTTGCCCCGTTCGAAGCTCCGGAAATCGTGGTGTGCGCGATTATCGAGAACGCGGGTCATGGCTCTGAGGTCGCGGCGCCGGTCGTAGCGAAAGTCATCGACGCCTACATGGCGAAGAAACAGCCGCCGGACCAGATCGCGGCGGTCGCTCCGGAGGCGAAGCGATGACCGTCAATTACGGCGAACTGGATTGGAAACTGATCGGCGCCGTGCTGGCACTCTCGGTGATCGGCATCTTCCTGATTATGTCGGCGCAACACTTCGCAAACACCGATTACGAACGCGATTATTACCTGCGGCAGATGCTGTGGCTGCTGATCGCGCTTGGAGTATTTGCCGCTGTCATTCACCTGCCGCTCAAGCTGTTTGATTACGGGGCGTATCTGCTGTACGGTGTGGCGCTGGTGCTCCTGGTGGCGGTGTTGTTTGTCGGCCATTCCAAGTTGAGCGATGCCCGTCGCTTCTTCGATTTCGGCCCGATAAATCTGGCCCCCTCGGATATCGCCAAGATTGCTCTGCTGTTGAGTCTCAGTCGATTTTTCGCTTACACGCATCTGCCGCCATCGTCCAAGCGCCGCTTTGCCATCTCAGCGCTGCTGGCCGCTGTACCCGCTGCGCTCATTTTGAAACAGCCGGACCTGGGTACCTCGCTGGTATTCTTCGTGCTCCTGTTTGTCCTCTGGTTCTGGTCTGGATTGTCAGTCGGTTTCATGCTGCTGACCGTTTCACCGATTCTGTCGCTGGTTGCGGCCTCGCACTGGATTTCCTGGGCTGTTTATATCCTCGTGGTGTTAATCGTGCTGTTCTTGCTTCGCCCCGGAATGCTGGTGAGTATCGCCACGGTCGTGATCAATCTGGCATTCGGCGCGATTACACCGCTTCTCTGGAATCGTCTGGCCGACTACCAGAAGGACCGGTTCCTGATGTTTCTTGATCCCGGCCAGGATGCACGCGGGGCGGGCTACCAGATCATCCAATCGAAGATCGCCATCGGTTCGGGAGGTCTGTTCGGCAAGGGCTTTCTGGGCGGCTCGCAATCTCGGCTTGACTTCCTGCCGGAGCGCCACACCGACTTTATATTTTCGGTTCTTGGGGAGGAATTCGGTTTGTTGGGGGCTGTCGTGGTCATGCTGCTGTTTTGCTTCATGTTTTATCGCGCAATCAAGGTGGCGGCGCGCTGCCGCTCCCGGTTTGCGTCGAATGTCGTGATGGGCGCGACTGGCATTATCATGTTTCAGTTTTTCGTCAACATAGGGATGACCCTCAGCCTCATGCCGGTGACCGGTCTGGCGCTGCCGTTCGTCAGCTACGGCGGGACGGCCCTGGTGTTATTCTGGACGCTGATCGGCCTGATTGTCTCTGCCGAACAGCACTGGCAGGAGTACTGAGATGGCCGCCGCGCTAAAGCTGACGACGAACACGATTCGCGCGCTTTCGGCAGCCTGCTTCTCGATGCTGCTGGTCGGGCAGGCAGCGGCCTTCAATCTCGACTCGTTGCTGATTCAATCAGTAGGTGGCCCGGCCGCAGTGGACAGGCTGCGGAACATGACGACCTCGTATGCCGCGGGCACGGCCATATTGAACGGCCTCCCCGGCTCGTACGAAGTGTACGTCGCAATACCGGACAATCTGTGCATGGAGATGAAACTCGGCCCGTTTGCATTGGCGCAGGCTTTCGACGGCGCCACGGCCTGGCAGCGTGATCACAATGGCCAGGTGAGCGAACTCAGCGGCTACGAGAAGCGCGCTTTGCTCAGCCAGGTTTACTTTCAAACATATTCGTTCCTTCTCGAAAACCGCCTTCCCGGAGAGCGCGAGTACCTCGGTATCGAAACCCGCGGCGGGCGGCCCATGCACAGAGTCGGCTTTTACCCGCTGTACACCGACACGGTATACTCGTATTTCGACACGACCACCGGGTACCAGAGCTTCGACGTAATTACAGTCGACAACCTGGAAATAGTGACCGAGTACTCGGATCATGCTATTCGCGGCGGTGTTTTGATGCCGCTTACATCGCGCTCGAGTGTGCCGGCCGCACAGACCGAAATGCGGATCACGGTCGACAGCGTTGCGTTCAATCTGCCGGTCGACCCGCGTCGGTTTGTTCGCCGAACTTCCACGGTCGATTTCCGGTTTCCGGCCGGCCACGATTCGGTGGTGGTGCCGTTCGAACTGATCGCCGGGCATATTTATTTTCACGCTCAGGTGAATGGAAGGCTGCTTCGTTTCATTCTCGATTCGGGTGCCTCAGCCAACATGTTCCATCGGCCTGCTCTCGACGGCCTTGACCTGCCGGTGGTGGGTAACCTACCGGCAATCGGAGTGGCGGGATACGAGCACGTAGACTTGGTTCGGACCGACTCGATCAATATCGGCGGCCTCGTTCTGCTGGGGCAGGTCGGGGGGGCACTCGACCTGAGCGTTGTTACCGGCGGATCGAAGGCCGAGCCGCCGTTTGGTGGTATTCTCGGCTACGACTTCCTGTCACGTTTTCCGGTGTTGATCGACTACCAGGCCGGTACTCTAACGTTTTTCAACGCCGACAACTTTCAGCCACCCGATGGCGGACATGAGGTCCCCTTTGAGCTCACGCTGCAGATTCCCACAATCGAGGCCGAGCTGCTGGGGCTTCCGGGGCGGTACATCGTCGATCTGGGTAATGCCTTCGGGCTTATCGTCCACAGCGATTTCAGCCGGAAGCACGACCTCGTTTCCCGGCTGGGCGACGTCTCAGACTTGCCCCACGAGATCGGCGGTCTGGGTGGCGGGCTGAGCGGAAAGACCGCCTACGCGGCCAGTTTCAGTTTCGGGGACGTCCGGATCACCGATCTGCGTATCATGCTGCCGGACAGCGGCAGCGGGCTGGCCGGGTCGGTGGAACTGGCCGGAAATATAGGCAATTTACTCCTCAAACAGTTTCGAGTTCTGTTTGACTATGGCCATCAGCAACTGGTATTCTACGATATTGCCGGCTCTGGCGAATGATCGAGCCGGGGTGGGCAAAGGGCGCGCGGGTGCCGATTAGATCGGTATGATCAAGAGCGATGCCGCCATAGAGTCGCTTGCTGAATTGGCACTGCGGACAGCGTACTGTCGGGCGACCCGGCCCGACAGTCCCTGCCCGTTGGCTCCAACCGGGAACGAATGAGCTACAAGACCGTTTTTCAGCCTATGAGACAAGGACGCAAGTCACGCGTACTCAGCATCGCAACGGCCTTCGTCAGTCTGGTTCTCTGCCTGAACACAGCTCAGGTTGCCGCTCAGTCCGGCACCGAGGCGGATGATCCTGTCACACATGCTTTCCTGAACTCGAACCAGGCCGGCGTAAGGCTGGGAGGCTGGTCCAACCAGGGAGCCACGCCACCCGACAGTCTGCAGGTTTCAGCCAACAGCTTCTATCAGAACGATATTGGGTCAGGGAGTTTCTACCTGGAAGGATTCTTCGGCTTCCGCCTGAGCCGCGCTCTCATGCTCGAGTTCTCACTGGGCCTGGTGAGCCGCGGCGACGTGTATCTCGTGGAGGAAACCGGTGGCTCGAGTATTGGCACCCTGCAAGTCTACCCGATCCTGGCCAAGGTCAAGTTCTACCCGTCCGCAAGGCCTATTGCCGGCTTGTTCCCGTATCTTCTGGCGGGCGGCGGAGTCTATTACGGACGTCATGATATCCAATTCGTAACCGGCATTGACGCGGCTTATCGTGCGGCGTTCGGCGAGAATTCCAAGACTGATTTCAGCTACGTGCTGGGCGGCGGTATCGACTGGCCGGTGGCCTCGGTAGTCGCGCTCGACCTCAACGCCCAGTACATGCCGGTGAAATTCTCCGGCAACCTGATCGGCGTGGACGACTACAGTTCACTGACCATAACCGTCGGCGTGAAGTATCTCGCCTCCCGTAAAGCAAAGAAAGAACATCCACATAGATTGCTTTCAAGGAGATAGCAGGCGATGAAGGTAGGGATCAACGGCTTTGGACGAATCGGCCGCCTGGTGTTCCGCGCTGCCCGCGGCACCAATATAGAGGTGGTCGGGCTAAATGATATCACCGACGCCAAAACGCTGGCGCATCTGCTGAAATACGATTCCATTCACGGGCGATACCCGGACGAGGTTGGGGTCGACGGGGACAAGATCGTGGTCGCCGGAAAGAAGATTCCGGTCTTTGCGATTCTCGACCCGGCCAAGCTTGCGTGGAAGGACCTCGGCGTGGACGTGGTCCTTGAATGCACCGGCCGGTTCACCAAGAAAGAAGATGCGGCCAAGCACATCCAGGCGGGTGCGCGCAAGGTGTTGATATCTGCGCCGGCTAAAGGGCATGACGGGACGTTCGTACTTGGTGTGAACTCAGATCAGTACGACAAGTCGAAGCACCACGTGGTCTCTATCGGCTCGTGTACGACTAACTGCCTGGCGCCGGTCGCCAAGGTGCTGCACGATACTTTTCGCATCGAGCGCGGCTTCATGACGACCATCCACTCGTACACGGCCGACCAACGCCTACAGGATGCGCCGCACAAGGACCTTCGCCGCGCTCGCGCCGCCGCCATGTCCATGGTGCCGACCTCCACCGGGGCGGCCAAGGCCATCGCCGACGTGCTTCCGGATTTGAAAGGCAAGCTGGACGGCTGCGCGATTCGCGTCCCGACACCGGATGGATCCCTGGTTGACCTCACAGTATTGGTAGGCCGCGAAACCACGGCCGAAGAGGTCAATGCCGCCATGAAAAAGGCGGCCACGTCAGGGCCGTTAAGCAAGACATTGCAGTACTGCGAGGATCCGATTGTCTCGACCGACGTAATCGGCAACCCCCATGGATCTATTTTCGATTCTGAGTATACTAATGTGAAAGGCAACCTGGTTAAGGTGTTCGCCTGGTACGACAACGAGTGGGGCTTCTCCTGCCGGATGGTCGATATGATGCTGATGATGTAATGGCACTGAAAGGCTGAATCATGAACAAGGTGACCGTTTCCGACATCAATTTCCGCGGACGCAAGGTTCTGGTGCGTGTAGATTTCAACGTCCCGCTGGATGACAAACAGAATATCACCGATGATCGCCGCATCCGCGCCGCGCTTCCGACGCTGCGGAAGATTCTCGGCGACGGCGGCGCGGTGATTGCCTGCTCGCACCTGGGGCGTCCCAAGGGCGGGCCCGATCCGAAACAGTCGCTTCGCCCGGTGGCGCGGCGCCTGCAGGAGCTGCTGAGCAAACCGGTCACGTTTGCCGAGGACTGTATCGGACCCGAGGCGTCCAACCTGGTCGGCCGGATGAAACCCGGCGACGTGGTGCTCCTGGAAAATCTCCGCTTCCACTCGGAAGAAGAAAAGAACATCCCTGAGTTCGCCCGCAAGCTGGCGTCGCTCGCGGATATCTATGTGAACGACGCCTTCGGCTCGGCCCATCGTGCCCACGCCTCGACTGAAGGCGTCACGCGCTTTTTCGACCAGTCTGTGGCCGGCTTCCTGATGGAGCGGGAACTGCACTACCTGGGCAACGCGCTGACCAATCCGGTGCGCCCGTTTGCGGCGATACTCGGCGGCGCAAAGATCTCGGGCAAGATCGATGTGCTTCAGCATCTGATCGGCAAGGTCGATGTGCTGATCATCGGCGGCGGCATGGTCTTCACGTTTGCCAAAGCGCTGGGATATGCGATTGGGGATTCGCTACTGGAGGCCGACCGGGTCGAGATGGCTCGCGAAATCATGGCTAAAGCCGAAGCGTCCGCGGTCAAACTGATTCTGCCGGTTGACGCCGTGATCGCCGCGGAGATCGATGCCAACGCCAAGACAAAAGTAGTGCCGATCAGGCAGATTCCCGATGGCATGAAAGGTCTCGATATCGGGCCGGAGTCGATCAAGCTGATCTCAAAAGCTCTGGCCGATATCAAGACAGTTCTCTGGAACGGTCCCATGGGCGTATTCGAGTGCCCGCCGTTTGCCGAGGGAACTTTCGCGGTTGCCCGTATGCTGGCCGACCTGACCGATAAGGGCGCCACCACCGTTGTTGGAGGCGGTGATTCGGCATCGGCAGTTTCGCGCTCCGGTCTGGAAAGCAAGCTGAGCCACATATCCACCGGCGGGGGGGCCTCGCTGGAGTTTCTGGAGGGCAAGGTGCTGCCGGGCGTGGCGGCGCTGACCGATCAGACGAAAGTAGGGGCCGTCTGACATGCGCCGGAAGATTATCGCCGGCAATTGGAAGATGAACGGCACCCTGGCCGAAACCGACAACCTGATTCGAGCACTGCTTGCGGGCGATTTCGTAAATTCCCCGGTGCAGGTTGTCGTCTGTCCTCCGTTTACCGCGCTGGAAACCGCTTCGCGGCTTCTGAAAGGTACCCGTATCGCCCTGGGCGCGCAGGACATGAGCCCGCACCCCAAAGGGGCCTTCACCGGCGACATTTCCGCGACCATGCTGTTGACACTCGGAGCCACCTTCGTTATCTTGGGCCACTCTGAGCGGCGGCAGTATCATTCTGAGAGCGATCAGTTGATCAATGCCAAAGCCAGACAGGCGCTGACTGGCGGCCTGACACCGATTGTCTGTGTCGGCGAGACGCTGGCGGAGCGCGAGTCCGGCCGAACCGAAGCCGTTGTCGGGGAACAGGTTGCTGGTACCCTGGCGGGCTTTTCGGCCGACGATTTGAAGAAAACGGTAATCGCCTATGAGCCGGTTTGGGCTATAGGTACGGGTCGAACCGCCACCCCGGAAATGGCTGAGGCGGTTCATTGTTTTGTTCGCGATAAGCTGGCCGCAGTCGATCGCGCCGCCGCGCAAGTTGTACAAATACTGTACGGCGGATCGGTCAACGCAATGAACGCGGCTGGATTGTTGTCGCAGCCGAATATCGACGGCGCCCTGGTGGGCGGTGCGTCGCTCAAGGCCGACGAGTTTATCGCGATCATAAAGGCTGCTTAGCCGGAGGTTTGGTCAGTTGTTTATCGCCTGGGTTGTCTTTCATGTTATCGTTTGTTTCGCCCTGATAATTGTGGTGCTGATGCAGTCGGCCAAGGGCGAGGGTCTGGCGGGCGGCACCGCGTTTGGGGGCGGAGTTTCATCGGCGGTTTTCGGCGGTCGCGGGGCGGCGTCGTTTTTGTCTAAAGCGACTACGGTGCTGGCGATCGTGTTTTTCGTAAATTGCGGCGCGCTGGCGTTAATGTCGGCCAGCACGCGAGTGGCGGTAACCGGTGCCGCCGAAGAGGTCACGGGCGAATCCGAGGTTACTCGAAGGGCGCGCCAGGAGCAGGAACGGCAGTTGGAGCGCTTGCAGCGCCAGCAGGATGCCGCCGCTCAGGACTCGCTGCAACGAATGGAAGGCCAGACCCAGACGATCAATCTGGATAGCCTCGGCCTCGGCCTCCCACAGGACACAACCGCCCCGAGCGGCGAATGATTGGATCGGCAGGCCGTAGGTCGAAACCCATGCGGTTTCGACCCGCTTGCTGATCGGCAGGCCTCCGTGCCTGCTGCCCAGAGCCTGTAGGTCGAAACCCCTGCGGTTTCGACAACCAGTCACCCTGAGCCTGTCGAAGGGTGACGGAACGTGCCCGGCAGATGCTTGCCCTCGACTTGATCGGGGGTCCTCATCTTCCGATTGACGAAAACGACGATGCGGAAGTGGTGGAATTGGTAGACACGCTATCTTGAGGGGGTAGTGGAGTAATCCGTGGGGGTTCAAATCCCCCCTTCCGCACCATGATAATCGCCTCCGGATCAAAGCTTATCCGGAGGCGTTTCTCTGCCGGATTCGCCTTGCTCGAATCGCCTGATGGGTCTATGTTGATGTGCCTCTATTACTTAACGGAAATAGGACATTGGGCTGAGAGAAAGTACCGCGGCTTTCCGGACTCTTATTCATCAATCCCAGTGCTTCCGAGAGACTATGAATAGATCTTGACAGCGCTAGTCGTGCACGTTAGATAATTCTTGGAGCAAATGGTCGTCTTTGCTTTAGCTTCTGCAACTTGGCTGTCGGGAGCTCATGTCAAGAGTTGTGTAAATTGGTTTCTCAAGCAGCGTGCTTTTCGGTCTGATTGTTTCTGCTTCTGACCTCAATTCCGTCCTCGAACGTCACTCCCGCCAGCACTTTCGTCACCAGGTGCGGCGCGTTGATCCGGCGCCAGCGCTTCTGTGCTCTTACGATCAACTGGAAGATCAAGTACAGCGCCGAGCGCGGTGACTTGATTCGTCGCGCCGCGTTGGTTCGCAGCTTGACGGTGGCGAAGATCGACTCGATCGGATTGGTCGTTTTCAGCGACACCCAGTGCTCCTTCGGATACCGAAAGTACGTCAGCAATGCCTCCTGGTTCTTCAACAGACACTCGA
>JBFMGC010000048.1 GCA_040752815.1 Candidatus Zixiibacteriota bacterium | reverse complement strand
CGCCGCAGCCGCGGACGACCTGCATGTACCAGTTCTTGGCATAAGCAACCTGGGTCTCCAGATCCTCTAGCGTGCCATTGCGAACGGTCGAAAGCACCGTCCAGTAGTACAGCGTGTCATCAGCAGCCAGGTCGTAGTCGTGGACGTACGTGGTGAAGATAGCAAGGTCCGTATCCATCAAATCGGATGCGCTGACGCCGGCCTGCGACACCTCCTGCCACCAGACCAGCGGGTTGGGCTGATCCGGAATCAAGTCGGTACCGTCGCGGTAGTGCGTAGTGTCTTCCAGGATCAACTGATATGCGGACCTGGAACCGTGAAAGGTCGTGCCGTTCACACATGGGTTCCCCGCGAGCTCATCGCCGGTATAACCACCGCCGAAAGCCTCCGTTCCGAACCGCGTGGTGTTAGGTTGGCAACCATTCCAACCGGCTGTGTCCGTACCCTGCAAGTAAACGAAATTACCCGCGACCGAAACAAACGAGTTGTTGTTCGGCGGATCCGAAGCCGGAACGTCAAAGTCGCAGGCATTTCCGAAGGTGAGGTGACTGTGGGCCTGGCCATTGGCCGAGTACGCCTTTGTGGACACGACAATGAAGTTAAGCGTGGCCGACTGCGGGTTGCTCGAACGAGGCCCGTAAACGGTACGCTCCATCGCGACAGTCGTATCCCTGTTAACAAACTGGCCGGTGTAAACCGAGTCATAAGCCTGATTTGCTGTGAGACCACCCCTGATCGAACCCTTGGCGGGAGTGGGATCAAAACCGGTCTCGTCGGCCTGGTTGGCATCGGTGTGCACCTGGGTCAGTTCCGCGCCGGAGCCGTCAGAGGCCGCAGCCAGAATCGTGTAGGCCGTCCCGGCAAACAGGTAGTACCCGTCACGCACGCGCGTGCCGCATTCAAGCCCGGATTCTTCATAATCGAGGTTGATGCCGCCGACGCTGCCGGCGCCCCAGCCCAGATCGCCGTTGTTGCCGACGCCCAGGGCGACACAGGCGCCTTCCGGCTCGAAGAACTCGTCAAACATATACTCGTGCGTGGTAACCGTGTCCCAGGCCACCGATTCGACATTGGCGGCCGCCAGCACATGCAGTTTGATCGAGATCGAGTCAAAGTTAGCCGCATCCGACAGGAGCCAGATCTCGCCATCCAGCCATTGCGTTCCGACCAGCGATGTGGCGTCAAGGGTCGCCGTAAACGTGCGTGTGTTGACTACACCCGCGGTCACCGTGAACGGACTACCGGGGCTTGGGTTCTCCGATACCGACAGCCACCCGCCGCCGTTGTCATCGAAACCTATCTCGGTGACGTTGAGAGTGACGTTCCCTTCGTTAACAACCGTGATGGTCTTTTCCTCGGATGCTCCGAGCATAACCCACTCCGGCCACTCGATTGTCTCTGGGATGGCATCAATGCGGGAGGCCTGAATAGGCTCTACACATGCCAGTCTCACCCATTTCTGGGAGTTCTTGGTCGGGGTGGTGTTACCACGTAGATCCGGACGCCAGAAGCTGCCCGGGTACTGGTCATCGTGGTAAATCATGTTCAGGTAGAAGTCCCCACTGTAAGTCTGCCCTGGGGACAGATCCACCACGTTGGAGGGCCAGGTCAAATCCGGCGCCAGCGCGGTCTCGTCCAGGCCGTAGACTTCCACCGACGGTTTATATTCGCTGCCGCAGGGACCGTCCGCTTCGGGGTCACCAGGAAGGCCGCAAGCGGGCGTATAAGTTGCGGTAATGTTGCGCGGGGCATCCCACAGGGACGGCGTCGCCACCTGGGCCACCGACATGAGAATCTCGAAGTTGGCTGCCGACAGACGCGGAGCGTCGTAGGCGCAGTCATCCAGAACACCGGGAGCCGGCTGCGTGGGAGCGTCGCGCCACGGGAAGCGGTTGGCCCGTTCGTGAATCTGGTTCCAAACACAATACAGTTTGTCATCGCACTCAGACAAGTTCATGAAGGCGAGATATCCGGCATTGACACCGCCGAAACCGCAGTGCAGCGTGTTCATTGAACCGGTCAACATGTCGTCGTTCATGAAGTTGCCGTTGGCGATCTTGACAATCGCTGTCGGCTCGTGCGACGCCCAGTGATAGATGTTCTCGTCGAAATCCTGCCAGTTAAAGCCGTCGAAATACGGATCCGCCGAGGTCGGCTTGGCTGCCCAGATCACGTGCAGATTACCGTCAAGATCGAACATGCTGTAGGATTCGATCCAGCAGGTAAAGTGCTTGGGGTCGCCCGCAATGGCATTAGTGTAATTGGTGATGCTGCGCGAGGCCGCCCAGGTAAGGCCACCGTCGAACGACTCGCGAATCCAGCAGTCTAAATCGGCCTCGTGGTTGAGCAATCCGCCGTAGTAGCTCGGATTGGTGTACGAGACCGCCAGCTTATCGTGGTGCGGGAACGGACCTGTCGCCAGGCAATAGCCGTGGTACCAGGTGGTGTCGATCCGCTGACCGGAACTCCACGAACCGGCGCTTGACGTGGAACCCACCTTGCGGTAGTACGAAACACACTTATAATCTAAAACGGAGCTAAGATGGTCATTGTCGGGCAGCGACTGGTACCCGTCTTCAACCAGCAGAACGTGAACGATGTCGTTCGTGCCGTCCCAGGTGGTGGCCACCTGTGGATCCCAACCATAGTTTGCACCCGTCCCGGGCTGCTCGAGCGCATTGGGGCGGTAAAGCGTGGAATCGATGTAGGTTGTGTTCAGGTTGGAACGCGGGTCAAACGTGCAATTATGCCGCGCGCCCTGGTAGAAGATCATGTTCTGGTGGATGCGTCCGGTATCCGGGAAGGAACGGAAGAAGCGCGAGCGGGCGGCCATGATCGCAAGCCCGGAATTGGTGAGCGCCAGGTTTACATCGCTGCCTGTTCCCAGAGTATCGGTAGCCTGGAGATCGCAGCCGATCTCCTGGTCGCGCGGCCAGTTACCGGTGGGCACCGAGGCGTCGTACACATTGTAACCGGAGTACTTCGCCTGCTGGAACTTCACCGAGTCCTGGCTGCCGTAAGATGTATCCGCTTCGTCGTAGACAAAGTGGACGTCGACCTCCATTGTCTCGCCGAATTCACCGTTCCAATAATGTGACACGTAGCGGCCGTGCTTGCGGCCCCACTGCCAGTCATCGTAGGTCAGGTCCACGCTAACGCCCGGGCCGATGCCGGCGGCGGTGCTGAGGGCGGCACCCAGCGGGCGCCGCGCCGCGGCGCCGACTTCAAAACGCAGCTCCGCGCCGGACCCAAGGATATCCTTGTCCGAGGCCCTTACTTCCGGAGTGAATGGACCAAACACGTTGAACCGGCTAATCTGGTCGGCCCGGTCCGCGTCGAGCTTGTCCGCCTTCGTCCCCTGTGCACCCATGACCGGGAGCGTCAGTGACAGCGCCGACAACGCGAGCACCGCAACCACCCAAAAGTTTCTCTTTGCCATTTACTGTTTCCTTTCGATCAGTTTTTGATTCTCATCATACTGCGATCCGTACAATCGGCGGCGTCCAGGTCTACATTACCTCGGACGCATTTCTGCTATCGGTCACTTTTTACTGCGAGATTACCTCCTTTCCATCGTCTAAGTCAAAAATCACGGTTCTCAAGTACATGACAATCGGTCGTACGCGGCCGCGCCTCGGGCACGGCCACCTTGCGTGGTCAACTCAGCTTTGGATTTTCCGCAAATACGCACGGCTGCCGTCAGCCACACTTGGCTGCCAGCCAGGTCCTGCAGTACGTACGCTTGCCGCCGCCAACCGTCCGAATTGGCCCCGGCTGAACACCAAATCGCTCTGGATGGGGCCGGATCGATTGTCGGCTCGAGTATGACGGTAGAGGTTAGGACGGGTAGTGTAGGTCTTAGTGCCCGTCACTAGCTCCTATCCACGCTGCCTGCTCGCGATGAACGCGCATACCCGTTCCTTATCTTTATAATAATAGTCCCGCCGTTGGTGTCTGTCAAGCTTTTTCCGAGGTAGCTGTATGGGGGACGGTCGGTTAGTTGGTCCAGCTTTGCGACGCAGCCACCGCCATTTCAGCACCGTCATAGCGAACGAACGGGAAGCCGGTACTGCGTCGGGAGCTCTCAGGTGCGCGAGTCCATTTTATCCCTTGTCAGAACCTAAAACATCGGTATATTGTCGAAGACCATACCCTTGAGCGTACTGCCCCGACACCGTTCCGCCCCGAGGGCTGAAAGGACTCTTGAACATAGCATGATTCGACGCAAAATACCCCTGACTATCCTGGCAGCATTGACGGGCGCTCTCTTCTTCACAGTCTCAGTTTCAGCACAATTACCGGGAGGGGCGGCAACCGCCTCAGCGGACTGGTGCGGCACACAAAAAGTCTTTGAGGAAAAGTACAAAGCCCGCTTCGGAGCGGCGGCGTCGCCCGAGGCATGTGACCAGTACGGCCTCTGTGATGACCCGACTGAGCGGGACGGCTGGATACCCACGGGAGGGCCGACACAATACGTGCGGATGATCGTTCACGTGGTGGCTCTCGACGACGGCTCCAATCCGTTCTCAACACCGGAGCACGTGGCGGGCCAGGTGGCCGAGCTCAATAACAACTTCGCGCCGGCCGGAATACAGTTTATCTATCAATTGAACCAGATCAATTCCACGGCCTGGCGGAGCCTCTCCGAGGCTGAGATCGACGGTATGAAATCAGCCACGGCCATACAACCGGACAAGTACCTGAATGTCTGGGTGACTGTGGTGGAGTTCAGCTATTCGTTCGGTACTTTTCCGTGGTCCTTTGATGCCCTCCAGGCAACCGGCGGCATCGTGATGGGCCACTTCCACTGGATCGACCTGCCCAACCGGGTCTTTGCTCACGAGGTGGGGCACACGCTGGGGCTGTGGCACACTTTTCACGGCGTGGACGAGGTCACGTTTTGCGGGCCGTGCTACGAGCCACCGGAATCGGCCAGTTCTTTGATCGGCGACCTGTGTGGAGACTCTCCCCCGACTCCAACCAACCAGGGGCCGTGTGTAAACTTCGCCGGGAACGACGCCTGCTCGGGCCTGCCGTGGGGCTATACCATGCCGGAGAACTACATGGGGTATGCCTCCCAAACCTGTTTGACCGCTTTTACTCCGCACCAGCAGGGGCGGCTTCGCTGTTGGAGCAACACCGCCCTGGATAGCTGGGTGATACCGTTTCAGATCGCTCCCTCGGTAGCCTTGGGAGCGACGCCGCTCACGGTGGATTTTGTGGCTACTACTCACAAGGATCCAATTGCCTGGTCTTGGGACTTCGGCGACGGCGGCGGCGCATCGGTGCAATCTCCCTCCCACACGTATTCTAATCCCGGCCTGCATTCGGTAACAGTCGATATGCAGACCAGCTCGTCCAGTTACGAGCTGGTATTCCCTGACCTGATTGGAATTCAGGCTGACACTCTGGACATACTCACGGGACGAGTCGAAAACAACCGCGCCTCGGTTCAAGTCTCGGTGCGCAACTACCTGCCGCTCCGGCAGATTCGACTGCCATTCACCTACACCGGGCCGGTGGAATTGAGATTTGACTCGGCATCGACCGCCGGTCTGCGAAGCAGTCACATGACCGACCGGGTTTCCAGCCTCGTGGAGAGCCAGGACAAAGCCACGATAGTGATCGACGCCGGAACCGGTGCACCACTCGATCCGGGAGTAGGGCCCGTTGTGGAGATTTTCTTTACCGTCGAGAGTGGAAGCGGTTCCGGGTCAGTACCGATCGAGGTGACATCGTACTCGGGATACCAGCTTACGTTCACATGCAGTGTCGGCGACTACGTCCCGGTTTCCTTCGACGGGTATATTACATCCAACTGCTGCGAAGGAATCGTGGGGGACGCCAACGGCGACGGTCAATATGAGCCGACAATCGGCGATGTTACCATGCTGATTACCCATCTCTTTGTCAGCGGTATTCCCCTTGATTGTTATCTGGAGGCCGATGTCAACCAATCCGGTGGCCTGGAAGCAAGCAGTCTGGACCTGACTATCGGTGATATCACCGAGTTGATTGACTATCTGTTCATAACTAATGACCCTGTGTCTGAATGCTTGTAGGGCCTGACCCGTCAGGCAACCTCTCCCCCTTGTCCTGTGAAAGAACCTGTGCGTGCCTTGACACGGGCACACTTTTCGCTTGGCTTCCGTTCAAACGTCAACCCGAAGATGCAAATAGGCTTGCGAAATTGACGAAAACGGATATATTAACACTCGGAACATTGATAGCGGCATTGCCCTCACCCTTTCCGCAATCGATATCCTGCAGGTTGTACCGCGTATTTGCAAAAAGGGATTGTGATTATGAAGTGGTTGTCAGTCGGTCTGTTGGGCGTAGTTGGTTTGTCGGGACTGTCGATACCGTGCCGGGCTGTAGCCGGCCAGGTGTCGGGCAGCGAGAGCCTGCCGTTGTACTACATGTATGAGGGCGCACCGATCGAGCTCACTGTCGATCCGAACCGGGTTGCCATTCAATTCAGTCCGAATTACAAA
Source organism: Candidatus Zixiibacteriota bacterium (assembly GCA_040752815.1). NCBI lineage: Bacteria > Pseudomonadati > Candidatus Zixiibacteriota > Candidatus Zixiibacteriota bacterium. Next base: position 16,201 of record JBFMGC010000048.1, on the reverse strand, counting down.
GCAAGATCACAATCGGCTGCACTTTCCGCGGCCGGGCTGGACCTGGCCGAGACGATCGAAACCGGGGTTTCCGGGAGAGTCCTGGTGGGATCAGCCGACGTGATGGTGGATGCAGTTGAAGTAAACCGGCGTTTGGAGTTGGCCCTGCAGGACCCGACTGTCGAGTTTGTGTCGCCGGTGTTTACTCAGGCCAATGGCGGCTGGATGCTGGTCACGCCTGAGATTCTCGTTCGAGTGAAGTCCGAATACCGCAAAGATGGTGTCGCGATTCTCGGCGCGGCGGCGGGATCGGCTGAGATCGTCGAGGAGAACTTCGGTGAAATAACCGGAGCGTATAAGTTGCGCAGCCAATCGAAGAACGGGTTTGAGGTTTTGGCGCTGGCTAACTCGTTGGCGGTCGACCCCAGAATCGAATGGGCTGAGCCGGACATGATGGCGACCGTCCAAAAGCACCTCACACCCAACGATCCAGGCTGGCCCAACCTGTGGGGTCTCAATAACACCGGCCAGTCGGGCGGCACGGTGGATATGGACATGGACTGTGATCTCGCCTGGGACGTTACCACCGGCAGCCCGTCAATCATGGTGCTCGTTCTTGACGATGGTGCTGAGTTGTCACACCCCGACCTGAACGTCGGCGGTGGCGCCGACTTCACCGGTTCGGGTACTTCAGGCGGGCCGGGCAATAGCTGTGACAACCACGGCACAGCCGTCAGCGGATGTGTGGCCGCGATCATAAATAACAGCCTGGGCACCATCGGCGCCGCGCCGGGGTGCAGAGTGCTCACAGCCAAGTTTACGATCTCGAACGTGCCGTGCGATGGCTCCGGCACGTTTCAGTACAGTTGGCTTGTCTCGGCGCTTACCTGGGGGCAATCTCAGGGTGCGCGCGTTTCCAACAATAGCAACGGCTTTGCACCATCGAGCTCGGTATCAACTAAGTACCAGGATACCTACAATGCCGGCATGGTTCACTTTGCTGCGGCCGGCAACGAGGGCACAGGCACGATCGGATACCCGGGTTCACTCACTGTGGTCAATGCTATTTCGGCAATCAATCGCACCGGCAACAAAGCATCATTCAGTAATTATGGCACTGAGGTTAGTCTCGCGGCGCCGGGCCAGACTATTTACACGACCGACCGCACCGGCGTGGCCGGATACTTTTCCGGTGACTACGGGTATGTCGATGGTACATCCTTCTCGGCCCCGTACGCGGCTGGTGTGGCCGCCCTGCTTCTCTCGGTGGACCCCCTGCTAACGGCTCCGGAGGTTGAGACGCAGTTGCACAACACCGCGACCGATCTCGGCACCCCCGGGTTCGACAACATCTACGGCTACGGGCTGGTCAACGCCTACTCTGCGGTTGCTTACGCCCAGCTCGACATCATTGCCGATATAGATCTTGGGCCCGCTCCAATGACCGTGAATTTCACCGGTACATCGGCCCGGCCAGTTACCGCCTGGGACTGGGACTTCGGCGACGGCGGCACGTCGACCGAACAGAATCCAACCCACGAGTATCTGGATCCCGGGTTTTACACCGTTGCAACTACCATCGAGACATCGGGCCAGTTCTACACCAAGACTGTCGACGGCATGATCTCGGTGTACGCCGATACAATTGTGATCGGCGACGGTCAATTTGACGGCGCCAACGGCTACGTTGAGATCTCCGCGCGGAACTACCTTCCGTTGAGTCAGATCGAAATTCCGTTTACGTATTCGGGACCCTTGAACATCATCTTTGATTCGATCAGCATTACCGGATACCGCACCTCGTTCCTGACCAAATCGGTCGCGAGTATTTCTCCCTCTACCAAGACGGCGACCGTGCTGATTCGGGCGCAGACCGAGCCTTACTTGCCGCCGGGCGAAGGCCCGATCGCCGCACTCTGGTTCCATCGCTCGGGAAGTGCGGCCGGCACGACTCCGATCTCATTTACCAGCTATCTATCGTACGCCCTTGGATTCACCACCTACGCCGGGGAATACGTACCGGTATCATACAACGGTTCAATCACTGCCACCTGCTGCCAGGGTATCGTGGGAGATGCCAACGGTGACCTGGCCTACGAGCCGACTATCGGTGATATCACCATGCTGATCTCGCACCTGTTCATCACCGGGGTACCCCTGGACTGCTATCTCGAAGCGGACGCCAATCAGTCCGGTGGTTTGACCGCAACATCCGAAGATATCACTATCGGTGACGTCACTGTTCTGGTGGATTATCTCTTCGTGACCGGGACAGCGATACCGGAGTGCCTGTAGCAGTAGTAGCCGCCCGCACAGTGAAGATTTAACTGCGAATGCCGACCCGACAGGGTCGGCATTTTTCTTGCTAAGACAAAGGATCACATTATATTACACTTGAGCGTGGGGTTGTTCAGTGCGGTATGGCGCGGCAGCGAGACACCTCCAAATAGTCAGTCGCCCCCGTCCCCATTGAACGTTGTGCGGTTGGTCACCGTTAGTAGTCGTAGCGGGCGTTATCGGTAGTGGTGTCTTTGAAATGAAGTCCTTTCGAACTCTCGATTCGTGGTTCATGGCCGTCGCGATCGGGTTCTGCTTCATTCCGATTGCGTCTGCCGACACAGATCTCGTCTCCGCGCCGATCCCCGGAAGATTCGTCGTCAAGCTCGCCCCGAAGGTTCCGGCGGCCGCTGTCAATTCCGCTCTTGCCCCCGGCCAGTCACTGCAGAGACTGGTACCGGTGACACCTGTTGCCGGCAAAGCGGGGCGAGAGCAGTGGGATCGTGTATTCGTATTGAGCGCGGATCCTACAACCACGGCAGATCAGATCAAATTGCAGCTCGGCGGCGCAAACGTAGAGTATGTCGAGCCCGAGTACCGCCTCGAGTTCTTTGACTTTCCAGCCGATCCGCTCTTTGACTACCAGTGGTACCTCAACAACACCGGGCAGTATTATTGGGCGGTGCAGCGCATCGATGGTGACTTCAATGATACACTCGCCCTAATCCGGGGAATCGCGGGGAACGATCTCGGCCTGGACGACTATTATCAATCGCCTCCACCGGTTGCGACCAGGGTAGTCGTTGCGGTAGTTGACACCGGTGTCGATCCGGATCATCCCGAACTGCAAGGCCGGTTCTGGCGGAATGCGGATGAAATCGCCGACAACGGAATCGACGATGACCACAACGGCTATATTGATGACACGCTCGGTTACGATGTGTCCGGCGATACTGTCTCGGTACTGCACGTGGTCGGGGACAACGATCCCTCGGATGATTTCGGCCACGGCACGCATATCGCGGGCATCATTGCCGCTGCCCACAACCAATCAGGTGTAGCCGGGATCGCCGAGGCGGCGGAGATCATGGCTGTCAAAATACGCCCCAACGGCACGACCATAGTGGGTTCGATGGGGATCGTTTATGCGGTAAACTCCGGGGCGGACATCATCAACATCAGTTGGGGAACGCCGTTCGAGAGCCTGTTGCTCAAGGATGCCGTCACGTACGCCCGCGACAACGGTGTACTCGTGTGCGTTGCGGCGGGGAACTCCGGTCGCCTGAGTTACTACTATCCGGCGTCTCTTGACGAAGTGTTTACGGTTGCGGCGGGAGGATCCGACGGGCTGCTGACCTCTTTCAGCACTTACGGTCCGTTCCTGGATTTGTGTGCCCCCGGCCAAAATATCCTCTCGCTGCGCGCCACCGGCACCGATATGTACGGCAGCGTAAATGAGCCAGGGGTGCACATAATTGGTGCGGACTCGCTCTACTATCTTGCCGACGGCACCTCTATGGCAGCACCGATGATAGCCGGCGCGGCGGCGCTGATCTGGTCGGTTCGCCCTCAGCTAACTCTGGATCAACTCGTGTCCGATCTGAAAAGCGGCGCGCGCGATATGCTCGATCCCCTCGGTCTGGGCGATTCCCTGCCGGGGTTCGACTCGCTGAGCGGGTACGGGTATATTGACGTCGACAGGACGCTCCAGTTGTCTGCGCCTCCCGGGATGTTTTTCGTCAGCCCGGAGCCGCGGAGTCGGCACACCGGGCAGATGATAGTGCTGGCCGCCCCAATTGGCGGATACGGCGGCGCCTGGACGTTAGCCTGCGCGCTCGATTCCGATCCGGACAACTGGCGCTCTCTCGCCGCAGGTGACGCGCCACCGGCGGACTCGCTGCTCTATGTTCTAAGCGATCCTCTATTCACGGGCCCGCTGACGTTCAGGCTAACGGACAGTTACGGTACCTCGCGCTACCTGCAGGCAAGGCTGGTCGCGGACACGCGGGCGCAACTGAGTTCGCCCACAGCCGGTGCGGAGTACGATTATAACGTGCCGATTGCGGGAAGTGTCTACGGCCCGGAATACCAGTCACTTTCACTCTACTATCGCCGCAATGGAGGACCGCGGACTTTCCTCTTCGAATCCGGAGGCGAGTATTTTGACTCACTTATCTTCAGCTGGAACGCCTCGGGAATAGAGCTGGGCCAGTACACGGTCTATTTGGAAGCTGATTTCGGGACTCAGCCGCTTCGCGACAGTGTCACGTTTCAGTTAAAATCAGCGTTTGCCGAAGGCTGGCCCCAGGAGCTGGCCGGTCGCGGCGGGCTGAGTGCGACTGTGGCCGACCTCGATCATGACGGCACCGGCGAGGTAATTGTCGGGACCACCTACGGACTAAACGTGTTTCACTCCGATGGGCGGCTGGTCGACGGATTTCCGGCCCTGTACGGTTCTTTCGCGCGCTGTCTGCCGGCGGTTTACGATGTTGACCGCGACGGATTCGATGAGATCATTTGTTCATCGGACAGCGGGCTGTACGTGTTCAAGCACGACGGCACACTCGCGCCCGGGTGGCCGGTCCGGTATCAGTTCGGGTATTGGGGCTATGGCGCGCCGAATCCGTCGGTGACCCGGCTGGACATTCAGGAGGACTCTGCAATCGTGCTGCTTGATTGGCTCGGCAACATGCGGGCCTACGACTTCAATGGAAATTCCTACTTTTACTCCCTGGAGGGCTGGTTTGGATCGTTCAACCAGCAGCCCTCTTTATCCAGCTACTTTAACGGCAATTGTCTCAGCGGAGCTGATCTCGATGGCGATGGCTACAATGAAATAGTAGTCTCCTATTTTGCGATTGCCGGGTACAGCGGCGTGGGCCTGTTCGATGGCCGCACCGGCCAACCGGCGTTCGGACGCCCGCTGCCCTATATCATTGAAGCACCAGGGGTATTCGGGACACTCCTGGCCGATCTCAACGGAGATGGTCTGCTGGACGTAGTGAGTTCTGTTTATAATTCCACCGGTGTGCCGACTATCTGGGCCAAAACGCTCGGTACACAGACCCTTCCGGGCTGGCCGCGAGCACTTCCGGAAATCGAGGACTGGCTCGGTCTCTACCCGACCGCCGCCGATCTCGATCTTGACGGCGTCCCCGAAATCCTGGCGACCTACTATGAGTTTGACATAGGCGTCCTGTATATCTTCCGGGCCGACGGCAGCCCGTATGTCACTATCGAGGGGCGACCTGCGGGCGAAGCGTTTCGATATGCGGCCACTTTCGGGGCGCCGATCGCCGCCAACCTCGTTGGGGATAGTCACCCGGAGATCGTCATTCGATCAGGTTACCTCTTCCCCGGCACGGGGCGCGAGAAAGTACATATTCTCGACCACACTGCCACGCCAATACCCGGCTGGCCGGTCGCTACACCCACCGACCCATCGCGGGTATTCTCAACGCCATATGCGCCGATGGTCGATGACATCGACGACGACGGGCTGGTGGAATTAGTTCTCGTCAGCGAGGGATTATCTGTATTTGTCTGGGACTTCGAGGCCTCGGTTGACAACGGCCGAAACCGGGGCCGTTTGCTCATGGATAATGTCAACTCCTCGATCTACGACACCGCCCGTTACAACGGCGGCGGCACACCCACCGACACTCCGAATGATCCGACATTTGAATTGCCACGTCAGTTTGCTCTGCATCAAAACTATCCGAACCCATTTAATCCGTCGACGGCCATTACCTTCGAGTTGCCCGCGCGGGCATTCACACGGCTTGAGGTTTTTAACATTCTGGGCCAGACGGTAGCGGTTTTGGTTGACCAGGAACTGCCCGCGGGAAGCCACACCGTACAGTTCGACGGCAACGGAGTGGCCTCCGGCGCGTACCTGTATCGCCTTCGCGCCGATTCGAACGAGTCAACGCGCAAAATGGTGCTGCTCAAATGAAACTGCTCGTGACAGCCATACTTGCGCTAGTACTCGCCGGTACTGTAGTCTCGTCGGACCTCGCGTTCGGCCCCGATCACTCGTTCCTTTGGAATCAGTTCAATGCGTTTCAGGTGATCGACAGTTTCGCGCTGGTTACGTCGGATTTCGGCCTGGCCTCACTGAAACTGGATGCCTTCAGCGGTACGTTCGACCCAAAGAATCACCTGCTTCTTGGCAATCAGGCGCTTGACGTCAACATATCCGGCGCCCTGGCGACAGTCACCACCTCATCCGGACTGGCTTATTTTGTCGACCTTTCCCAATTGCCGGAGCTGACTTTGATCGGCCAGGCTGACCTTGGAACAACTGTCTTCGACATGGTGCTTGTCAGTTCCGATCTGTATCTCGCTTGCGGTTTCGACGGTCTTCGTCACTACCGACTTGAGGGCGGCAACGATCTCGTGTTCGTGGACTCCAGCCTTGCGCCGGTTCACTGCACCCAGGTTGAAGTGGAAGGTGCAGACCTCATCGTGCTCGATGACTACAACGGCGTTTTGCGCTTCCGACCTTCGCCCACATCGATAGGACCGGTTCAGGACGAAATCCTGGTTCCGCGCAGAGCGATGTCGTTTTCGCTCATGGGAGATATGGTTATATTGCCTCTCGTGGGGAAGGATCTCGTCTATCGCGGCACTTTCGACGGCGGCGGGATGCTGGTGGACTCCACCAGGCTGACCGTTGTTCCTGACCAGGTATTTGCTATAGATACTTTCCTGGTCGCCATCGATCTGGGCGGAAGAGTGATGGAGGTTGCTTCCACCCAAAGCGACTCGCGCGTCCTGGTGGTACTGCCGTTTTCACTGGAACTGACATTGACAGGCGACACGTATTCCGTAGAGGGCGCGCCCCACCTGGCGTTGGTCTCACGAAAGAACTCGCTGCTGAGCTACAACCTGCGAAACATCACAGACGGCAACCAACCGCGCTCAGTCTACGCGCATCCCGGCCAAATCAGGGCGCTCGGCTTTCATCGGGACCGGCTGGCAACTGGGGGCGATCTCAATCCGCTGGAGACTTATGCCATCGACGGCGAGATGTCGCCCGTATTCGACGCCGCACTGCTCTCGCTGACCGGAGCCACGTCGGTGATTGACGCCGGCAGTTTCCTGATTGCGCACTTCGGCTCCATCAGTCAGGTGCAGACGCTAAGCGTCTCAAACAACTCGATAACCAGGATCGCCTATCTGGCGGCGGCTACTCCCCCAGGTGGGATGAAATACTATCCCTATCCGAACTCAGACACTGCGGCCATGCTGCTGATGATCGACCACACCGGTATTGACATTCTTGGCGTCAACTCGCGCGGTCTTATTCGGCGGGCCGGTTTCGCACGCGCGGTCGACAACATACTAAGTGCGGTCGTGATCGACACGACCCTGCTCATAGCCACTGACCAGAAACAGATTCTGTACTTCCACATATTTCCCAGCTTCCGGGTACTCTATAAGGGTTCAGTTTCATCCGTGGGATTGCTTACGCACATGGTCAATACGGGGATGCAAAGAAATCCAACAGGTGGCCTGGAACCGGGTATTATCCTGGGTTTCGACGGCAATCAGATGTACGAAGTATATCTCGGATCCATGGGTGTTCCGAGGGTCTCCCTCCTCGGCACACTGCCCATCGCAGTGACATCGTCGGCAATAGGACCCTTTACACTTTACACGATCGGCCCCATGGGCGTGTGTGTGTTCGATCTGGGGAACTTCTTCCCCCGGCTGCTTCGATACGGCGGTTATGGCGGGAGTCTCGTGGCGTACGGCGATTCTGTCCTGGCGACCTCTGACGGCACAGCGATACATCTGTACTCTAATCGCGACGGCACCATCACTTTCACCCCCGTCGAGGAACCGACAAGCATCGCCGCTCCGACCGGCTACCTCTTGCCTAACTATCCCAATCCGTTCAATCCGCGGACCACCATAGACTTTGACGTTCCCCGGTTTGGACGGGTGGAAATCGACGTGTTCGATATTCTCGGTCGCCAAGTGGCAACGTTGTTTGAGGGCCCGGCCTCCCTCGGTGTGCATTCGGTCACCTGGGACGGGACCGATTCTGAAGGCCGCCGGGTCGCCAGCGGAGTGTATTTTTACAGAATGACAATGGACGATTTCTCAGAGTCGCGCAAGATGATCTTGTTGAAGTAAGCGCGACTTTCAGGGCACCGATCTTGTTCTAAAATGCAAATGCGCCTGGCTTATGTCATAGGCAGCCTGTGGCTGCTCCTGGCCGTTGGTACCGTTTCGGCGTCGACATTCGTAGTCAACACCAGCGCCGACAGTCATGACGCTGTGCCCGGCGACGGGCTCGCCAACAAGAACGCCGATGCCGACTCCGTCGTGTGCTCACTGCGGGCGGCTATCGAGGAGGCGAACGCGCTGGCCGGCCCCGACACTATCCTGGTGCCTTTCGAGATCGGGCCCATAATGCTCTCGCTCGGCACGCTCACGGTGCGGGACAACGGGACGGTAATCTCGGGGGTCGGCGGACGGGCGGTGGTTGACGGTATCAGCAATCCCATAAACCACGCGACCCTTGTCATCGATTCGGATTCGAATAGTGTGACGGGGCTTCATTTGCGGCGCGCGCATGGCGACGCTCTCGTGATCTTCGGAGCCTCCAACGCGATTGGCGGGGAAGCGCCGGACAACGGCCTTATCTTCACGGCCAACGGGCTGGACAATCTCTCGGCCGCCGCGGTGCGGATCTCCGGCACGGCAGCACGATGGAATGTCGTGGCTGGGAACTACATCGGTTTGACGGCCAACGGAGTGACTCCCGACGGCAACCGCCATGGTGTGGTCATAGAGAACGGCGCCGGTGGTAATCTGATCGGCGGATTGACCGACGAAGCTTGCAACGTAATCTCCGGCAATTCGGGTTACGGCGTGGTGCTGACCGGGGGCGTGGCTGAAAACTCGGTTACCGGTAACTGGATCGGTCCTGACAGCACCGGCAACGAGGGGCCGGGCAACGGGCGGGGTGGTATTCTCGTTTCTACCGGCGCACACGATAATCTTCTTGGCGGTGATGATCTCACGCTGGGGAACGTTGTCTCCGGGAATGACGGTCATGGTATCACGCTAACCGGCGACGGCGTTTACACCAACCGGATCGACGGCAACATGGTTGGCACGACGGCCAACGGCGCTGACCCGCTGGGCAACCTCGGCGACGGTATTCTCCTCGCCGATGGCACTCACGACAATCTGATAGGCGGGACACAGGCGGAATCCGGAAATCTGATTTCTGCCAATGGCGGTCATGGTTTGCGAATAACTGGTGTCGGCACTGATCGCACAACTGTAACGGCGAACTGGATCGGACTTGCTCGCAACGGCTTCGCGGGAATGGGCAACGGGTGGAGTATCGAAGGGGACGGCATTCTGATCGATAGTGGCGCAAGCCACAACACCATCGGCGACTCAACACCAACTCTGCGAAATGTCATCGCCGCCAGCCACCGCTTTGGAGTACACCTCCAGGGAAGCGGAACGGCGCACAACGCAGTTATGGGCAACTATATCGGTGTCAACTTCACCGGCACCAGCTCCGTGGGTAATGCCGCCGGTGTGGCAATCAGCGACGGCGCGCAATCCAACATTATCGGTGGAACCAGCCGGGCCTCGGGAAATCTCATCTCCGGCAACCGGGGGGCTGACTTCCCTTATGGCGCGGGTGTGCTCATCTTCGGCGAGGGGACCGACTTCAATCGCGTCTCGGCCAACGTCATTGGACTCGACGTCACCGGTCTGTTGCCGCGCCGCAACGGCTCCAGCGGCATTATCATCGGCAGCGGGGCACAATACAACGTTATCGGCGGCGATAGTAGCGCCGAAGGGAATGTCATTTCCGGCAACGGTGTGGACGAGGCTATCGATGGCCGGGCGGCAGGGGTGCACATCTTCGGCACGTCAACCAGCTACAATCGCACATCCGGTAACCTCATCGGGTACGATCCCAACGCCGCGGTGATTATCGGCAACCGCGGCCACGGCATTGGCCTGTACTCAGGAGCAAATCACAACGTGATTGGCGGGGATGATGTCACGCAGATGAATCAGATTGTCGGAAACGACGGCGCCGGGGTATTCGTGAGCGGTCCCGAAACGAGAAGCAATCTCGTTCGCCGCAACGTCCATTGGGCCAACGACGGCCTCGGGATCGATCTCCGTGATTCAGCCCAGGGCAATATCCAGCCGCCGGAGATTACCCGAGTGGATCAACTTCTCGCCTACGGGCCGAGGTATGTGGCAGGCCGAAACGCTCCGCCGGGTGCGCAGGTCGATATCTATCAGGTTGCTGAACCCGATCCCTCCGGATCCGGCGAGGCCGACCTCTACCTCGCCACAGCTGTCGCCGACAACGCCGGCCGGTTCGAGCTGTACCTTCCCAGTGGTCCTCCCGTGCCGATTATCCTGACCGCGGTGGCTGTCGCCGCCGACAGCAACTCCTCGGAGTTTTCGGTAAACGGCTATTCACTGGACGCAGTAGCAGTCGAAGACCTGCCCGGCCTGCTGCCGCAGGAGTTCTCCCTGTTCCAGAATTTCCCCAACCCCTTCAACGGTAGCACGAGCCTCAGTTTCGTGCTGCCGTCGAGAGCCCATGTAGATTTGTCGGTTTTCAATATCCTCGGACAGAGTGTGCGAACTCTCGTGAACCGGGTTCTTCCGTCCGGTGAACACTCATTTTCCTGGGATGCGCGCGACGAGGGCGGGACCGAGGTCTCAAGCGGAGTGTACCTTTATCGCCTTGAAACCTCCGAGGGTACACTAACTCGCAAGATGGTTTTCATAAAATAGTCCCTGTCTGCCAAGAAAGAATTGGACTTTCCTTGACCCCTCGCGTCAACTATCGTGCCCTGGATATGGACATGAGCGGGCGTCTTACCGATACCCAGTTGATCTCGGCGCGCATGCGCATGGTGGACGAGCAAATCGCCCGCCGGGGCATCTACGACCAGGCGGTACTGGCCGCCATGCGAACGGTGCCGCGGCACGAATTCGTGCGTCCGGAAGACCTCGCCCAGGCCTATGGTGATCACCCGCTTTCGATCGGCCACGACCAGACGATATCTCAGCCGTACGTAGTGGCCTCGATGACCCAGGAACTCGGGGCAAACAAGAACAGCCGCATTCTGGAGATCGGCACCGGCTGCGGATATCAAACCGCGATCCTGGCGGAGGTCGCCGGCTTGGTCTACACGATTGAGTGTATTCCGGAGCTTTTCAGAGCTGCGATGAGTCGGCTGGTGAAGCTTGGCTATAACAATGTCACCGGGACGGTAGGCGACGGCTCCCGCGGCTGGTCGGAGCACGCGCCTTTTGATGGTATCTTGGTGGCCGCAGCTGCTGCGGAGGTACCGGACGCGCTCGTTGACCAGTTGGCAGAGCCCGGGCGGTTGATTATCCCGGTCGGCCGACACTTGCTTGACCAACAACTGGTTCTCGTGAAGAAGTCGGAAGGGCAAGTATCCCAGACCGCTCTGTATGGGGTTCGTTTCGTACCCCTGAGAACTTCGGAGAGCTAAGCCCTGATGAAGGTGAAGGCAATCGGCGGAACCTTCGCCAGCCGCAGCAGGTTAAGGCGGGCATGGTTTGTTTCGCCAGGGCAACTCTGTCCCACGGCCGGGAGCGTGCCTGCCCACACACTGCCGAAGCGGCGCCGGAATCCCGCTATCAAAGCCAAGGCGGAACAAATTGCCGGTTCACACGTCTATGATTCTGATGCCTCGAAAACAAACGACTTATATCTAATCCTATAGGAGTAACCGATGTCCAAGCGATGCTTGATCTTTCTTGTTCTGCTGCTCGGCCTGTTCCTTGTACATTCAGCCGGCGCGCAGATCCACGATCATTCCGCGGCCGCCCATAAACCCGGCCGAACCGACCAGGCCCCGTCGAAAGGCAACAAAGACCTGAAACCGTTCAAGGAGCTTACCAAGAACAAGGTCGTGACCGAGGGCCTTTTTACCTTCTATCGCGACACCACCGACAACAGCCTGCTCATGGCGATCAAGCCGGAGCAGCTCGGCCCGTACTTTCTGTGCAACACTGCCAAGTCCAGCGCAGACGGCTCGGTCGCGGACACCGGCCCGTTGGGACGCTCAATTCCTTTCTTCCTGAAACGGGTAGGGAAGAATATCCAGATGATCGAGAAGAATCTGCTTTTCCGGGCCGACAGCGCCAGCGTGATGAGCGGCACGCTCAAGAAGGGCATATCGGATCACCTGGTCGCCACCCTTCCGATCAAGTCGGAGCCGCATGATTCGAGCAAGGCGGTGCTGGTCGATCCTGACGATCTCTTTATCCGCGATGCCGACAACCTGGGATACTATCTCGGCCAGCAGTTGCGCCTCGGCATCGGATTCGACTCCGAGAACAGCTCCTACGAAACGATCAAGAGCTTCCCTCAAAACTCGGAGCTGGATATCCGGCTTCACTTCAAATCGAACCAGGAACTTCCCGGCATGACGCTACAGAACGGGCAGAGCTTCTTCCACGTCTACCACTATTCGATATCATCTCTTCCGCAGACGGACTATGTCCCGCGTCTGGCCGACGACCGGGTCGGCTATTTCATGACCATGTTCCAGGATTACTCCACGCTCGATCAGGAGACCCCCTACGTGCGGTACATCGAGCGGTGGAGCCTGAAGAAGAAGAATCCGGACGCGCGCATTTCGGAGCCGGTTGAACCGATCGTATTCTGGATCGACAACGCCGTCCCGGTGGAATTCCGTGACGCTATCGCCGAGGGTGTCGAATTTTGGAACAAGTCGTTCGAGAAGATCGGCTTCCGGAACGCGATAATCGCCAAGCAGATGCCGGACACTGTGGACTGGGACCCGCTTGACGCTCGCTACAGTACGATCCGCTGGATGGTCTCCCCCGGCCGTAATTACGCCATCGGCCCAAGCCGCGCGAATCCTTTCACCGGGCAGATCTACGATGCTGATATTAGCATCTCAGTAGATATCGTGAGGACCTGGTTCAATTTGGTCGACAAATTCGTCAAGCCGGTCGGCCCCGACGGCCAGATGCTCGAGATGCCCAATGATCTGCCTGACCTGAATGAGGCCCTGCCCCCGAACCGGCGCCCTCTCTGCACCTACGGCGAGGAGATGTCCCGGGAGGCGGCATTCGGGCTGTCCTATCTCCTGAGCACGTCCGGCAGTTTCGCCAATAAAGATTCGCTCACGCGCATCTACGTTCACAGCGCCCTGACCGAGTGGATCGCTCACGAGGTCGGTCACACACTCGGCTTCATGCATAACTTCAAGGCCTCATCGATTTATTCGCTGGAACAGCTTCGCGACCCGGAGTTCACGCGCCGCAACAGCACCGGCGGTACTATTATGGACTATAACCCGCCGCTGATCTCCCCCAAGGGCACACAACAGGGCGAGTTTTTCGCGTCGACCCCCGGTCCCTACGATGACCTTCTAATCGAATACGGCTACAGCGACTTCGGCAGTGTGACCCGCGACGAGGAGCGCGAGCGGCTGCACGCAATCGCCTCGCGCGCCGCGGCTCCCGAGCTGGCCTTCGCCACCGACTTTGATTTGAATGCTTACGCGGTGGACCCGATGGTCGAGCGCCATGACATGGGCAACGACCCCATTGCCTACTGCGATCACAAGATCAATCTTACGCAGGAATTGTGGCGCAGCGCCATCGAAGAATTCGAGAAGCCAGGCGTCAGCTATGAAAAGCTGCGCATGGTGTTTATGAACGGCTGGCGCTCATATTCCGAGACGGCTCGGAATATTCCGCACTATATCGGCGGGCTGTACCACAGCAAGGCCCATGTCGGCGATCCCGGCAGCAAGATTCCGTTTACACCTGTACCGGCAGCCGAGCAGCGCCGGGCGATTCAGTTCCTGTCCGACAGGATATTCGCACCCGACGCCTTCTCAGTCTCGCCGGAGCTGCTGAACAAACTCCAGTCCAATCGCTTCTATGACTTCAGCGCTGAGGTCTTCTTCTCACCTATCGCCTTCCAGTGGCACGAGTGGGTTCTAAGTGTCCAGGCGGCGACAATCAACAACCTCTATCACCCGCTGACACTCCAGCGCCTTCTGAACGGCGTGGCCCGAGTGCCGGAGAACCAGCCCAGATACACGATGTATGATCTGTTTACCGATGTTCGCCGGGCGATTTGGAGCGAGATTTCCACGCCGAGCAACGTGAACAGTTACCGTCGCCAGTTGCAGTTGAATCACTTGCGGCGGCTTATCGTGATCTACCTGAGCAGCGCATCGGTCTATCCGGCCGATGCTCTCACGCTGGCCGCAAACGACCTGGAAATTCTCGATCGAGCCGCGCTCACGGCGAGCGAATCGAGCACGATCGACGCGATGAGCCGGGCGCACTTCCGGGAGGTTCGTCGCCAGATCGAATCGGCCCGCAGCGCCCGGCGGAATTACGTCGGGTTCTGACGAACCGTAGGTCGAAACCAGTCCCCCGCTGTTGACGGGGGCGGTTTCGACATTGTGTGCCGTCGGGCGACTCTGCCCGACGGGCCTGCGTGTTTGGGTGGGAAGTGTGAAGACGGCAGAACCACAACTCTCGCTCGCTATCGCCCGCTCCGCTCGGGTTCTGCCCTACCCCATGCTATCGCTCGCTCCGCTCGGGTCCCGCCCTACGATTCTACTCGCGTCCCGGTTCCGGCTTACGCTTGTCGTCTCCATGCTTCCATAGCGAGCGCTCCGCGGGGCCGTATTCATCGGCCGCCTCATAGAAGCATTTGATGTAATTCCAAGCGTCGATCGCCTTATCGGCATAGACAAACAGCTCCAAGTCCTCCTGAGCGATTGTTCCCTGGTCGACCAGGAAATCGAAGTCGATTACGCCCCGCCAGTACTTTTCCCCGAACAGCACGATGGGCAGCGGGGCGACCTTCTTCGTCTGCACAAGGGTGAGCCCCTCGAATAGCTCATCCATGGTGCCGTAGCCGCCGGGGAATGCCACCAGCGCTCTGGCTCGCAACATGAAATGCATCTTGCGCAGAGCGAAATAGTGAAACTGAAAGCAAAGATCGGGTGTGATGTAGGGATTCGGCTCCTGCTCAAGCGGGAGCGTGATATTCAAGCCGATGGACTTGGCGCCAATCTCGAACGCTCCCCGGTTGGCCGCCTCCATTACGCCGGGCCCGCCGCCGGTAACAATGACATAGTCACGGCCGTTGCCGCTCTGGCACTCGGCTGAGACCAGGCGGGCGAACTCGCGGGCTTCATCGTAGTAAGCTGACTTGGCCAGGATCGAACGTGCCGCTTTCAACTGGCGGCGCAGCTCCTGGTTCCGAGGACTCAGCCGGACCCGGCTCTCCGCCTCCTGCACGCGCTTGCGGGCCTCCGCCTTTTCGACAATGCGCGTCCCGCCAAACACGACAATAGTCGACCTGACCTGCTGCTGGCGAAGGCCAAACTCGGCCTTGAGTAATTCAAGCTGAAGGCGCGCCGGCCGGGCGTACGGGCTGTCCAGGAAATCCGGGTCTTTGTACGCCAGGCGGTAGGCTTTGGATTTCTTGAGGACGTTTACTGCTTGCTTTTCTTTTCGCGTGGGATTGAAGGACATATCAGGCTTCCGTTACTATGTCAATTCGACCGTTTCGCCAAGGCGTGGTATATGGCACCGCCAGCCGCGATCATCTCTCAGGTGAGCCGCCATGCCCTCGGCCTGATCGGACTCGCCATGCGTCACAAACACCATGCGCGGCGGTGTTTTCACCGGCTCCAGCCAGTGCAAGATTTCATAGAAATCTGCGTGGCCGGATAAACCGTGGAAATGAACCACCCCGGCGTGTACTTTGACAGTTTGTTTATGGATGCTGATCTCGGCAGCGCCCTCGGCCAGTTGCCGTCCCCTGGTGCCGGCCGCCATGAATCCGACCAGGGCGACCGTGGCCGTCGGATCCGGCAGCCGCTGCATCAGGTGGTGCATGATG
>JBFMGC010000047.1 GCA_040752815.1 Candidatus Zixiibacteriota bacterium | reverse complement strand
TGATGCCGGGAGACAACATCACGATGAACGTGGAGTTATTGACGCCGATAGCGATGGAGAAGGAGCTGCGGTTTGCGATCCGCGAGGGTGGACGCACGATCGGCGCCGGTGTCATCGCGGAGATAATTGAATAACGAACCGGGAAGTAACCGATGGACGTGCAGAAGATAAGAATTCGCCTCAAAGCGTACGATCATTACTCGCTTGACCGCTCGACCAAGGAGATCGCCAACACGGTGCTGCGCACCGGCGCGCGCCTGGTCGGCCCGGTTCCCTTGCCGACCAAGCGTACAGTTTACACCGTGCTTCGTTCGCCTCATGTCGACAAGAAATCACGCGAGCAGTTCGAGACCCGCGTGCATAAGCGGCTGATCGACATCTATGATTCCACTCCGCAGACGGTCGACGCGCTCATGAAGCTCGACCTGCCGGCGGGAGTCGATGTGGAGATCAAGACCTGATAGGTTGACGCCATGAAAGAAATTCTCGGAAAAAAACTGGGCATGACCCGGATCTTCAATGAGGCCGGCGACATGGTTTCGTGTACCGTGATCGAGGCTGGTCCCTGCCCGGTGATCGCCAGGAAGACCGCCGACCGCCACGGTTACGAGGCCTACCAGGTTGCTTTTGGCGACGTGCGCAAGGCGCGCCGGATCAGCGGTGGCAAGCGGAAAGTCCGCTCGCACACCACCAAGCCACTCGCCGGCGTATACGCGAAGGCGGGTGTCGAACCGCGGCAGTATCTCAAAGAAGTACGATTCGACGAAGGCCAACTCGAAGTCGGCGGTGAACTGAAAGTCAACGTGTTCAAGGAAGGTGAGCGGGTAGATGTCATGGGCGTCTCGCGCGGCCTCGGTTTCGCCGGGGCCATGAAGCTGCATAATTTTGGTGGCGCCAAGAAGACCCATGGCCAGTCGGACCGCATGCGTGCGCCGGGATCAATCGGCGCGTCGTCATACCCGTCGCGCGTTTACCGTGGGCAACGCATGGCCGGCCGCATGGGACGAAATAACGTCACCGTCCTCAATCTGCCGGTGGTCAAGATCATTGAGGATGAAAACCTCATGTTGGTCCGTGGCGCAGTTCCGGGGTTCAAGGGCTCGCTGGTGAAGATTCGCAAGTCCAACCGTTCTCGTAATGGGATATGATCATGACAGTGAAGGTACTCAATCAGGAAGGCGTTGCGGTCGGCGAAGTGGAGCTCAATCCCGACATCTTCGGCATCGAGCCTAACGAGGCGGTGGTTCATCAGTACGTGACGAACTTCCTGGCGCGGCAGCGTCAGGGTACGTCGTCGAGCAAGACCCGTCACGAGGTCCGCGGCGGCGGAGTCAAGCCGTATCGCCAGAAGGGCACCGGCCGCGCTCGTATGGGAAGCTGGCGCACCCCGCTTCGTCGGGGCGGCGGTATCATCTTCGGCCCGCACCCGCGCGATTACGGCTCCAGGTTCCCCAAGCAGATGAAACGCCTGGCGATCAAGTCGGTGTTTTCGGACAAGGCGCGACGCGAGAAGATCATGGTGGTCGATAAAATTGATCTGGCCGAGATCAAAACCAAGGCGATGGTCGGCGTGCTTTCGAAACTCGACCTGGCGGGCCGCCGCTGCATCATCCTTGACGAAGGTCGTAACGATCAGCTCACCCTGTCCTGTCGCAATATCCCCGGCGTGCAGGTGCGGCGAGCCGCCGCTACCAACGGTTACGAACTGCTGAACACCGATTACGTCGTCTTTACCAAAGCCGGCTTGGACAAGGTCGGGGAGGTGCTGGCATGAGTCTCAGTCCTCATCAGGTCATCAAGTCGCATATCGTGACCGAGCGCACCACCGCCCTGAAGGCCGCCCGCAACGAATATGTATTCGAGGTGGACAAGCGCGCCAACAAGCACGTCATCAAGGACGCGGTTGAGCGGGTGTTCAACGTAAAAGTTGATCACGTTCGGACCATGATCGTGCCGGGCAAGATCAAACGCATGGGCCGCTACGAGGGGAAGTCCTCGACCTGGAAGAAGGCGGTCGTCCGCCTGAAGGAGAAGCAGGTCATTACCATGTTCGAGAACATGTAAGGTTTGGTGATACAGAATGGCTATCAAGAGATTTCGCCCCCTGACGCCGTCGCAGCGCTTCCGCACTGTGCCGGATTTCGCCGAAATAACCTCGACGATTCCGGAAAAGGCGCTGCTTGAGCCGCTCAGGAAGTCAGGCGGCCGCAACAACAAGGGTCGCATAACCGCATACCATCGCGGCGGCGGACACCGGCGCCACTACCGCCTTATTGACTTTCGCCGGGAGAAATTCGGCATCCCCGCGCGGGTGGCGGCTATCGAGTACGATCCCAACCGCTCGGCGCGAATCGCGTTGCTGCATTATGCCGACGGCGAGAAGCGCTACATTGTCGCCGCCGACGGAATCAAGGTAAGCGACGTCATCGTCTCAGGCGAGCAGCCTGAAATCAAGGTCGGCAACTCCATGCCTCTCGAGAGGATGCCGCTGGGTACGATGGTGCACAATATCGAGATGCGCCCCGGCAAAGGCGCGCAGATGGCGCGCTCGGCCGGCGCCATGGCCCAGTTGGTAGCCAAAGAAGGCAACAAGGCGACTTTGCGTATGCCCTCGACCGAAGTCCGCACGGTTCCGATCTCATGCTACGCGACCATCGGACAGGTTGGCAATCTCGCCCACAAGAACGTTGTTTGGGGCAAGGCCGGCGCCGCACGCTGGCGCGGCTGGAAGCCGATCACCCGCGGCGTGGCGATGAACCCGGTCGACCATCCGATGGGCGGCGGCGAAGGCCGTTCGTCCGGCGGGCGTCATCCTTGCAGCCCGTGGGGCCTGCCCACCAAGGGGTTCAAGACTCGGAGCAAGCGGAAATCGCGCGCTCACATCGTCGAACCCCGCAGAAAAGGAAAGTAATCACGGAGTTTTTCTATGCCGAGATCGCTGAAAAAAGGCCCGTATGTCGAGCCCAGCCTGCTGAAGAAAGTGGAGCAACTGCTTAATTCCGGCGAGAAGAAGGTCGTCAAGACCTGGTCGCGCCGCTCCACGATTACGCCTGATTTCGTGGGCCACACTTTTGCAGTGCACAACGGCAACAAGTTCATCCCGATCTATGTGACCGAGAACATGGTCGGCCACAAGCTGGGTGAATTCGCGCCCACTCGGACATTTCGCGGGCACAGCGGTAAGCTGGTCGAGCGGACCACGCAGTTGAAAGGTTAATGCGGTATGGTTGACAATTTAGAACAGCAACTGCCCAAGGATCCCATCCTGGCGCAAATCCGCGCGCTGGAACAGGCCGACCGCAGGAAAGTCATCAAAACCCGTTCGCGTCACTCCCGCGTGCGCAAGGAATACGTGGGGCACACGCTCGGCATCTTCAATGGCGACGGGTACACCAACGTTCGGATCACGGATGACATGGTCGGACGCCGTCTGGGCAAAGTGGCTCCCCGTATGAAGCCGACCGCCCAGGCCCGCTATCTGAGCATCTCGGCGCGCAAGATGCGCCAGGTCGGCGAACTGGTGAAGGGACTGCCGGTTGAGCAGGCGCTCAACGTGCTGAATTTCACGCCGAAAATCGCCTCCCATCACATGGCCAAGACACTTAAGTCGGCCGTGGCAAATAAGCTGTCAGTCGAAGGGACTGCCCACCTCGATCCGGAACACTTGGTGTTGACCAACATAGTGGTCAACGAAGCGCCCACCGCCAAGCGCATTCGGTTTCGCTCGATGGGGCGTATCTACCGGATCAGGAAGAGATATTGCCATCTGGCGGTGTATCTCGACGTTGACGAGCGCAAGGAACTGGCAACGATTGCTCGCGCCGAGGCCAAAGGTGAAAAGGCCAAGACCCCGACCCGGAAAACGGTAAGGACCAAGACCTCCGCGAGGAAGCCCGCTAAGAAGAAGGCGGCTAAGAAGGCAAAAACGGCGAAGAAATCCGCCGGGAAAACCGGCGCGAAGAAATCGGCGGCCAAAAAGGGCAGCGGCTCGACGGGCAAGGCGGCCAAGTCCGAGAAGAAGAAGTAGCTAACGTACGAGGAGATAGCTTTGGGACAAAAGACTCATCCAGTCGGATTCCGCATTGGGATCAACAAGCCGTGGAACAGCCGGTGGTTTGCCCCCGATCGCTCGTTCGCTGACCTCGTCCACGAGGACATGATGGTCAAGCGCTATATCGCGAAGCGGTTGGACAACGCCGGTATTGCCAAAGTGCTGATCTCGCGTGCGCCGAAAAGAGTCACGGTCGATATTCACACTTCCCGCCCGGGCATTGTCATCGGCCGCCGGGGCGCCGAGGTCGACAAGCTGCGCGAGGAGCTGCAGTTGCTCACCAAGAAATCGATTCTTCTGAATATCGTCGAAGTGCGTAAGCCTGAATTAAGCGCGCAGCTGGTGGCCGATTCGATTGCCCGCCAGCTCGAGGGCCGCATGTCGTTTCGCCGGGCCATGAAAAAAGCCCTCGCCGCTACCATGAAGATGGGCGCCCAGGGCATAAAGATCCAGTGCGGCGGACGGCTCGGCGGCGCGGAAATCGCCCGCACCGAAAAATACATGGACGGTCGCGTACCCCTGCATACTCTGAGGGCCGATATCGATTATTCGACGTCGACGGCACATACGACCTACGGCACCATCGGTGTCAAGGTCTGGATTTGCGCCGGTGACATCATGGGCAAAGGCAATTTCTATCGTGACGACGAAGACAAGAAGAAGGCCGAGGAACCGGAGGCACAGGCCGCAGCGACGGCGCGCATGCGGCGCGAGCGTCCCGCTCCCTCCCGCGGTGGCGCCAAGGGACAGCCGCCGCGCGGTCGGGTGAGGCGGGCCGGTGCCCGTGGTGCAGCTCCGCGGGGACGTCGCCCGGATGAAGCGGCTGCAGCCGACAACGTGGGCGGCGAAAAGCAAGACACCGGCTCAGGAGGCGAACCGCAGGCATAATGCCGCGACTTGGCCCGGATGGAGACTTAAGTCATGTTGATGCCAAAGAGAACCAAGTTTCGTAAGGCCCAGCGCGGGCGTCGCACCGGCAAGGCCAAGGGCGGATTCTCCGTTGATTTCGGCGAATTCGGTCTCAAGGCGATCGAACCGGCGTGGATGACCAATCGCCAGATCGAAGCGGCGCGCGTGGCCGTGACCCGGCACATCAAGCGCGGCGGCAAGATCTGGATTCGCGTATTCCCGGACAAGCCGTTCACCAAGAAACCGGCCGAAACCCGCATGGGTAAAGGCAAAGGTGCACCCGAATACTGGGTGGCGGTGATCAAGCCCGGCCGGGTGCTGTTCGAGATCGAGGGTGTTTCCGAAAAGATGGCCCGCGAGGCGATGCAGTTGGCGGCTAACAAGCTGCCCATGAAAACCAGGTTCGTAAGTCGTGCTGAAATCGAGGCGGTCTGATCATGAGAATCGATGAAATGCGGTTGCTCACCCGCGAAGAACTGGAACAGAAGCGGCGCGATCTGGCCGAGGAGCGCTTCAACCTGCGCATGCGCAAGTCCTTTAAGCAACTGGAGAACCCGCTTCGCTTAAGACAGCTGCGCCGCGAGATTGCCCGGATTAACACCGTGCTTTGCGAAGACGAAAAGGGCTTGCGCATACTGGCCAAGTCCCGGAAGTCGCTGCTTGAAGAACTCGATGCCACCGGCAAAGAGAAGAAGTGAGACCGGAGAAAGATAAATGACACAGGCAACCCAGAGAAATCGCCGCAAAGTGCGCGTCGGTATCGTCGTCTCCAACGCCATGAACAAGAGCATCGTGATTCGGATTGATCGCAAGATCAAGCACCCGCTTTACAGCCGGCCGGTCATGCGCTCGGCCAAGCTGTATGCTCACGACGAGAAGAACGAAGCCAACGTGGGCGATACGGTCCGGGTTATGGAGACCCGTCCGCTGTCCAAGATGAAACGCTGGCGCCTGGTGGAAATTGTGGAGCGGGCCAAGTAGTAGCCGATGCCTGTACGTTCTGGAAAGGGTATCTGATAATGATCCAGGAATTTACGATACTGTCGGTGGCCGATAACTCCGGCGCCAAACGGGCCATGTGTTTCCGCATACTCGGCGGCAGCAAGAAGAAGACCGCCACGATCGGCGACATCGTGGTCGTGACGGTCAAGGAGGCCATTCCGGGCGGCACCGTGAAGAAGTCCGAGGTGTGCAAGGCGGTGGTGGTGCGTACCAAGGCTCCGGTAAAGCGCAAGGACGGCTCTCTGATACGATTCAGCGACAACGCCGCGGTGATTATCAACGAGCAGCTTGAGCCGCGCGGTACGCGCATATTCGGCCCGGTGGCGCGCGAGCTGCGCGACAAGAAGTTCATGAAGATTATCTCCCTGGCCCCCGAGGTTCTGTAGGAAGCAGGCGACCTATGATGATAAAAAAAGGTGATACCGTGTACGTGCGCACCGGCAGCGACAAGGGGCGAACCGGCCGCGTGCTCAGAGTCGATCGCAAGAAGATGACTATCCTGGTCGAGGGTGTGAATAAGCGCCAGCGGCACCAGCGACCTTCGCAGAAGCAGCCCAAGGGCGGCATTATCACGATGGAAAAGCCGATTCACCTGAGCAACGTCGCCCTGGTCATCCAGACCGACAAGGGGCCGCGCCCCACGCGGGTGAAAGGCCGGACGATTGACGACGGCGGCAAAAAAGTCAAGGTGCGGGTCAGTTGCAAGACCGGCGAGCAGATTTAACGAAGTGAGTGCCCCATGGCAAGACTGAGAGAAAAGTATCTCGACGAGATTCGGCCGAAGCTGATGAAGGAAAATCGGTACCGGTCGATTATGGAAGTGCCCCGGGTTGTCAAGGTGACGATCAACATGGGTGTCGGCGAGGCAACCCAGAACGCCAAAGCGCTCGAGGCCGCGGTGGAAGATCTGACCCAGATCGCAGGGCAAAAGCCGATGATTTGCCGCGCGCGCAAGAGCATTTCCAATTTCAAGCTGCGCCAGGGCAACGCGATCGGCTGCGCCGTGACGTTGCGTCGCGACCGCATGTACGAGTTCCTCGATCGCCTGATAAACATCGCGATGCCCCGTATCCGTGACTTCCGTGGCGTAAGCGCCAAGTCGTTCGACGGTCGCGGCAACTACAACATGGGTTTGCGTGAGCAGCTCATTTTCCCCGAGATCGACTACGACAAGATTGACAAAGTGCGCGGGATGACGGTGTCGATAACCACGACCGCCAGAACCGATGACGAGGCCCGGCAGTTGTTGTCGGAGCTGGGCATGCCCTTCCGCAAGTAGGAGTGCAATGGCTAAAAAGTGCCTGATAGAGAAACAGAAAAGAGCGCCGAAATTCAAAGCCCGCGCTTATAACCGCTGCCGCCGCTGCGGACGTCCGCGCGCCTACCTTCGGCGTTTCGGACTCTGCCGCATTTGCTTTCGCGACCTCGCCCTCGCCGGTGACCTGCCCGGTGTGACCAAGGCGAGCTGGTAGCGCAGGGAAGATGTAATGGACTTTTGGAGACCTGATTTATGGGTATGACAGACCCGGTAGCCGATCTCTTGACGAGAATCAGAAACGGATCCCACGCTCGCAAGCCGGCCGTCGACGTGCCGAATTCGAAGTTGAAGCGGGAAATCGTCAAGATTCTCAAAGAGCACAACTTCATCCGCGATACGATCGAACTCCCGGACAAGAAGCAGGGCATTCTGCGCATATATCTCCGCTATGCCAGGGGTGACAAACCGGTCATCCTCGGCCTGCAGCGAATATCGCGGCCGGGCCTGCGCAAGTATGTCGACGCCGAGGCCGTGCGTCTCTCGATCCACAATACCCGGGGCATTACGGTGATTTCGACCTCATCCGGCGTGATGAGCAATTTCGAAGCGGCCAAGAAGAAGATCGGCGGCGAGATCATTCTGAAGTGCTGGTAGGAAAAGGAAAGACGAAATGTCGCGCATAGGTAAATCACCGGTGGCCATTCCCGACAAGGCCAAGTTCGCCCTCACCGGCTCACACGTAAGCGTGAGCGGTCCCAAGGGGGCGATTGAGTGGGAGGTGCCGTCGGAAATAACCGTCAATGTCGATGGCGGTCATGTGCTGGTATCACGGTCGTCCGATTTGAAAAGGCACCGTGCCCTGCACGGGCTTACCCGCGCCTTGATCGCCAACATGGTTGAAGGTGTGACGACCGGTTTCAAAAAACAGCTCAAGATCATCGGTGTAGGCTTCCGCGCTGAGCTAAAGGGCCGGGTGATGATTTTCTACCTCGGTTATTCCCACCCGATCGTATTCAACCCGCCCGACGGCATCAAGCTGGAGCTTGACCCGAAGGAGAATATTGTCACGGTCAGCGGTGTGGATAAGGGACTGGTCGGCGCCACCGCCGCCAAAATTCGCTCGTTGCGCAAGCCGGAGCCGTACAAGGGCAAGGGCATACGTTATGTGGATGAGCACGTTACGATCAAGGCCGGGAAGACTGCCGGATAAGGCTGGGATGGTGTAAGTTAGTATGGCTGACAGAAACAAAGTTAAGTTGATGATGTCCGAGCGGCGACGCCGGCGCGTGCGCAGTAAAGTCCGCGGCACAACCGACCGCCCGCGTCTTTCGGTCTGCAAGAGTCTGAAGAACGTCACGGTTCAGATAATCGACGATGTCAGGCACGTCACGCTGGTGGGCCTGTCATCGAATTCGAAAACCATCAAGGAGCTCTTGCAGGAAAAAGACACCAAGACGGTAATCGCCAAGAAGACCGGCATGAAGGCGGCCGAACTCGCCAAAGCGAAAGGCATCCAGGCGGTCGTGTTCGACCGCAACCGGTACCGGTATCACGGCCGGGTCAAGGCCGTGGCCGAGGGCGCGCGCGAGGCCGGTCTGAAGTTCTGAGAGTGGAAGCTTGTTAAACATGAGGTAGGCGTTGGCTAAGTACGAACTGGAAAACTTCGAATTCGAAGAAAAAGTCATTGCGGTCAACCGGGTCGCCAAGGTGGTCAAAGGCGGCCGGAGGTTCAGCTTTACCGCGCTTGTGGCGGTGGGCGACAAGAAGGGTAAAGTCGGTATCGGCCTGGGCAAGGGCCGCGAGGTGGCCGACTGCATCCGCAAGGGTTCCGATGCCGCCCGCAAAGCGATGGTTTCGGTCAACATTGTCAGCGGGACTATTCCGCACTACATCGACGGCAAGTTCGGCGCCACCACGGTCATGATGCGCCCCGCGTCGCCCGGAACGGGTGTGATCGCCGGCGGCGCGGTGCGGGTGGTGCTTGAGGCGCTCGGTGTGCAGGACGTCTTGACCAAAGTGCTCGGCAGCCGCAATGTCAACAACGTCGTCAAAGCCACTATGGACGGCCTTCTGGCTCTGCGCACGAGAGAACAAGAGACCGGCTTCCGGGAGAAGGCCTGAGGGTAATGGCTATGGGTAAGTTGAAAGTAACCCAGGTGAAAAGCACGATCGACTGCAAGGAACCCCAGAAGCGCACGATTAAGGCGCTCGGCCTGGGCCGCTTGCGCAAGACCGTAGTGCACGCAGATACCCCGCCGATTCGGGGCATGATTCGGGCAGTAAGCCACCTCGTTACGGTGGAAGAGATAGTGTAGGACGAAGAATAGAGGCTCCTGATGGACCTGCATGATTTGAAGCCGGCCAAAGGCTCGACCAAAAACCGCAAGCGGGTGGGTCGCGGTCCGGGCAGCGGCATGGACGGCACCGCCGGGCGCGGGCACAAAGGGCAGATGGCTCGCTCGGGC
Source organism: Candidatus Zixiibacteriota bacterium (assembly GCA_040752815.1). NCBI lineage: Bacteria > Pseudomonadati > Candidatus Zixiibacteriota > Candidatus Zixiibacteriota bacterium. The sequence continues at coordinate 13,622 of JBFMGC010000047.1, read as the reverse complement.
GCGAAAAAGCGCGCCAACTTCGAGGGCGGCCAAACCCCGCTGCATCGGCGCCTGCCCAAGTTCGGCTTTAAGAACATCTTCAAAAAGGAATTCCAGATTGTCAACCTGGGCGATCTGGCGCGATGTGAGGGAACCGAAATCACTCCGGAAACGCTCAAGGCCGCCGGCCTGATCAAGAAGACCGATGTCCCGGTCAAGATTCTCGGCAACGGGAAAGTCGACCGGGCGTACTCGGTCAAAGCGGCGGCGTTTTCCAAGCCGGCTAAGGCCCGCCTGGAAGAGGCCGGAGGAAAAGCCGAGGTGCTCTAGTGTTAGGGACTTTTGGGTCTATATTTCGGATAACGGAACTCAGGAACAAGATCCTGATGACCCTGGGGCTCTTGGTCGTCTATCGTATTGGCGGCCACATTCCCACCCCGGGTGTGGACGGCTCGGTGATCAGCGCCGCCCTGTCCCAGGATTCGATCTTCGGGCTGCTCGATCTATTCGCCGGCGGAGCTTTCGCCAAGGCGACCATCTTCGCGCTCGGCATCATGCCCTATATTTCCGCGTCGATTATGCTCCAGCTTCTCGGCGCGGTCTGGCCGTACCTTCAGCGGCTGCAGCGCGAGGGCGAGGAAGGGCGCCGCAAGATCCAGCAATACACCCGCTACCTGACCGTGATCATTTCCGCCATGCAGGCCTGGGCAACGGCGGTATTCCTGACCACGATCAATTACAACGGCATGCAGGCCGTGCACATGGACCACTTCTGGTTCATCTGGCTGACCGTGCTCACCTTTACCTGTGGCACCATTTTCATCATGTGGCTGGGTGAGAAAATCACCGAGCACGGCATCGGCAACGGCATTTCGCTTATCATCTTTATTGGCATCATCGCCCGCCTGCCGGAGGCGATTATCGAGGAAGTCCAAATGGTCTGGATTGGCACCCGCCCGGTCTGGCTGGAGCTTATCGTGGTAGCGGCGATGCTGTTCGTGGTGGCGGCGGTAGTGCTGATGACTCGTGCCCAACGGCGGATCCCAGTCCAGTACCCGCGCAAGGTTATCGGCCGCAAAATCTATGGTGGCGCGGCCACCCACCTGCCGCTCTCGGTCAACTCGGCCGGTGTCATCCCGATCATCTTCGCCCAGTCAATCATGTTTCTGCCGTCGACGGTCGCTCAGCTCTTCCCGAACGTGGAATGGCTGCAGAACGTGGTATCGCTGACATTGGCGCCCGGCGGATTCATGTACAGCCTGATTTACGCGATCATCATTATCTTCTTCGCCTTCTTCTACACGGCAATTGTCTTCAATCCGATGGACATTGCCGACAACATGCGCAAAAACGGAGGCTATATCCCGGGCATTCGCCCCGGCAAGAATACGGCGGAGTACATAGAAAAAGTCCTGACAAGAATCACGCTCCCCGGAGCGGTTTTCTTCGCGGCGATCGCCATCCTGCCGTGGGTGCTGATAGCGCAATTCAACGTGAACTACTTCTTCGGTGGCACCGGGCTTCTGATCGTGGTTGGTGTGGCGCTGGACACGCTTCAGCAGATTGAATCGCACCTGCTCATGAGGCACTATGAAGGCTTCATGAAGAAGGGGCGCATTCGCGGGAGATCGATGTAGCATGAACTTGGTTTTTCTCGGCCCTCCCGGATCGGGCAAAGGCACGCAGGCGGTACGCCTGGCGCAGGAAAAAGGACTGGTGCATTTGTCCACTGGCGATGTTCTCCGCGCCGCTGTCAAGGCAGGTACGACCCTCGGCATGAAGGCGGGCGGGTACATGTCCCGGGGCGAGCTGGTACCGGACGATCTGATCATCAGCCTGATCGAGGAGAAGGTTGCCTCCGGCGAGCTCAGCAGAGGGTTCATTCTCGACGGCTTCCCGCGCACAGTGCCGCAGGCCAAAAGCCTCGACAGTATGTTCGCCAAGAACCGGATCAAACTGGATAAGGCGATTCTTTTGGACGTGGGCGACGCCGAAATCCTCAAGCGGCTCAAGGGACGCGCCGAGAAAGAAGGCCGGGCCGATGATACCGAGGAAGTTATCCTCAACCGGCTGGAGGTCTATCGCCGACAGACGCAGCCTATCGAAGAGCTATACCGTCAGCAGTCGATTCTCGTTCAAATAAAAGGCGAGGATACCCCGGACAGGATATTCGCCGCGATCGTGAAAGCGGTTGAGTGAAGTAGATGCGTGTCGTGATACGACTGAAAACGAAAGAAGAGATCGAGATCATGCGCCGGGCAGGCGCTGTGGTCGCCGGTGCGCTCAACATGATCGGGCGTGAGATCAAGCCGGGCATGACGACTGCACAACTCGACGCCCTGATCGAGGATTACATCCGGTCCATGGGCGCCATTCCCGCCTTCAAGGGGTACCAGGGCTTTCCAGCCTCGGCTTGTATCTCGGTCGAGGATGAAGTCGTTCACGGCATCCCGGGCAAGCGCAAGATTAGAGAGGGCGAGATCGTCTCCATAGACGTCGGTAGCATAGTCGAGGGTTTCCACGGCGATTCGGCTCGCACATACGCCGTAGGTGCGATTTCCGATGATAAGCACCGCCTTATGGAAACGACCTTGCGTTCGCTCCTTAGCGCTATTGACAAGGCCCGCAAAGGCAATAGATTAGGCGAGGTTTCGGCTGAGGTCCAACGGGTGGCCGAGGACCAGGGCTTCGGCGTGGTGCGCCGGCTGGTCGGTCACGGTATCGGTCGCGATTTATGGGAGGAACCCCAGGTACCCAATTTCGGTTCTCCCACCGATGGTCCCATTCTGCAGTCCGGGATGGTGGTAGCTATCGAACCGATGGTCAACATGGGCACATTTGACGTCAGGACCATGCCTGATGGCTGGACCGTGGTTACGGCCGATGGGCAGCCGTCGGCGCACTTCGAGCATACTGTGGCTATTACGGATAATGGGCCCGATATTTTGACTCTGGCGTGAAGGAGTTTATGGCCAAGGAAGAAACCATTACGGTTGAAGGTGAAGTTGTTGAACCGCTGCCAAACGCGATGTTTCGAGTGAAGCTGGACAACGGCCATATTGTCCTGGCGCACATTTCGGGCAAGATGAGGATGCATTTTATAAAGATTCTACCGGGCGACAAGGTGACTCTGGAGCTATCGCCTTACGATCTCTCCAGGGGTCGTATCACTTATCGCTATAAGTAACCGGCCCGGTGTTGGAGTAAGAGAGAGGCCGCCATGAAAGTACGGTCGTCGATAAAAAAGCGCTGTGAACACTGCAAGATTATCCGTCGTCGTGGTGTGCTTCGTGTAATCTGCAAGAAGAACCCCAGCCACAAACAGAGGCAGGGTTGATGCGGTCGCCCGCCGCGACTAATGGAGGAATAGGTTTTGGCTCGTATTGCCGGAGTTGATTTACCCAGAGAGAAACGCATCGAGGTCGGTCTCCAGTACATTTATGGAGTCGGCCCGTTTATCGCACGACAGATTCTGGAAAAGACCGGTGTCAATCCCGACACCCGCGTAAACCAGTTGTCCGATGCCGACGTGGCCAAGCTGCGCTCGGTGATCGAGACCGATTTCACGGTCGAGGGCGCGCTTCGGGCGGAAATCTCGATGAACATCAAGCGCCTGATAGATATCGGCTCGTACCGTGGCCTGCGTCACCGCCGCGGGCTACCGGTCAGAGGGCAGCGGACCAAAACCAACGCGCGCACGCGCAAAGGGCCGCGCCGCTCGGTTGGCGGACTGAAGAAGAAGGCGCCCGCGCCCAAGTAATCGCTGAAACAAAGGATCGTACGTGGCAGAACTGAAAAAGAAGACTAAGAAGAAGGCCTCCCGGGTCGATTCCAACGGGGTCGTCCACATCAAGGCGACCTTCAACAATACGATTATTACCGTGAGTGATTCGACCGGCAAGACCATATCCTGGGGCACCGCCGGCAAGGTCGGCTTCAAAGGCTCAAAAAAGTCGACTCCGTTTGCTGCTCAGATGGCTGCCAGCACGGCGGCCCGTGAGGCGATGGCCATGGGTCTGCGACGCGTCGAGGTCTGGGTCAAGGGTCCGGGCTCTGGTCGTGAAGCGGCGATTCGTTCGCTCGCGGCGGCCGGATTGGAGGTGACCGTGATCCGTGACGTCACCCCGATCCCACACAACGGTTGCAGGCCGCCCAAGCGGCGCCGCGTGTGATACTTCAAGAGGAAAGTCGTAAATAAGGTACTGGAGAATAGATGGCTCGATATCGTGAAGCAAACTGTAAGCTCTGTCGCCGGGAAGGTGAGAAGCTGTTCCTGAAGGGCGCGCGCTGTCTTAGCGACAAGTGCGCCATCGAGCGGCGGCAGTACGCCCCCGGTCAGCACGGCCAGGGCCTGCGCCGGAAGACGTCGGCCTACGGCCTGCAACTTCGGGAAAAGCAGAAAATCCGCCGTACCTACGGCATTCTGGAGCGTCAGTTCCACAATTATTTCAAAGATGCCTCTCGCAAGACCGGTATTACCGGCGAGGCGCTGGTCCAGTCGCTGGAGCGCCGTCTGGACAATATCGTGTATCGCCTCGGGTTCGCTCCGTCGCGCAAAGCCGCCCGCCAACTGGTGCGGCATCGGCACATCCTTGTCGACGGACGGATTGTTGATGTTCCGTCTTACCAGTTGCGCGCGGGACAATTAGTCCGCATCAAGGATAAGTCCAAGCGGCTGGATATGATTCACGATGCCATGAAACTGGGACGCGGCGAGGAGTACACCTGGCTGCGCCTCAATAAGGCGGCCCTGGAAGGCGAGCTGCTGCATATACCGGCGCGCGCTGATATTCCGCTCACCGCCAACGAACAGCTCGTTGTCGAGCTCTACTCGAAATAGTGGCGAGTGCCGCTTCTGGAGGTATGAGTAGTATGAAATGGAAGCCCCTGACAATGCCCAAAGAAATCGTCTCCGATCAATCATCGTCCGGAGATAATTACTCCCGGTTCATAATGGAGCCGCTGGAACGCGGCTACGGCACCACGCTGGGTGTCGCGCTGCGCCGCGCTTTGCTGTCATCCATCCAGGGCGCCGCCGTGGTGGCCCTGCGCATGAGAGGCGTTCAGCATGAGTTTTCCACCGTGCCGGGTGTCTACGAGGACGTCACCAATATCGTCCTGAACGTCAAGAAGATGATCTGCGTCATGCACGGCGACGGCCGCCGTACCATGAGGCTCAAAGCGAACCAGAAAGGGGTCGTAACGGCCGGTATGTTCGGCGGCGACACTGAGGTTCAAATTCTCAATCCCGACCTGCGCATTTGTGAAATCACCGATAATATCGACTTCGAGATGGAAGTCGACATCGATACCGGTCGGGGTTACAGCAGTGCTGAAACCAACCAGTGGGAAGACGCGCCGGCCGGGACGATTTTTGTCGATTCGCTCTTCTCGCCGGTGACCAAAGTCGCCTTCCAGGTGGATAACACCCGCGTGGGCCAGAAGACCGACTATGATCGCCTGATCATGGAGATAGGCACGAACGGCGCCATCACGCCTGAGGACGCCCTCAGTTATGCTGCCAAGCTCCTGAAGGATCACCTCAGGCTGTTCATCCACATGGACGAAGAGGTTATGGTTTCCGAGGAGCCGAGCGAAGACGAGGAAGTGGTACGTGTGCGCAATCTTTTGAGAACCCGCGTGGACGAGCTGGAGCTGTCGGTACGGTCGTCTAACTGCTTGCGGGCGGCCAATATACAAACTCTTGAAGACCTGGTCACCAAGACCGAGGCCGACATGCTGAAATACCGCAACTTCGGGCGCAAGTCCCTCAATGAGATCGGCACGCTGCTCGAGGGGATGGGCCTTTCATTCGGCATGGACATCTCCCGCTACCTGGAGACGCAGAAAACGAACTGACCTGAGAGCTACGCCATGGGACACCGAGACAAAACCAGAAAATTGGGCATGAAAACGCCGCACCGTGAGGCGATGTTCGCCAATATGGCCATGTCGCTCGTGCAACACCGGATGATCAAAACCACCGACGCCAAAGCCAAGGCGCTTCGCCCGCTGGTTGACCGACTGATCGTTACGGCGAAGAAGGACACGCTGGCGTCGCGTCGCCAGGTTGCCCGTACCATCCACGTAAAGGACGTCTTCAAGAAATTCTATGAAGAAGTAGTCCCCCAGTTCAAGGATCGCAACTCCGGCTTCACCCGGATCATGCGGCTCGGTGTACGGCGCGGCGACGGGGCCCCGATGTCGGTTGTCGAACTTTTGACTGCCAAACCTGCAGCGGAAAAACCCCCCAAGGTCAAGAAGGCCGCCAAGGTTGGCAATGAGGCAGAACCGGCGAAGGCCGGGCAAAAGCCATAGCGTACAGGCTGGGCAGGCAATGCTCCGGCGGGCTCGCGCGATCGAGCCCGCTTTTTTGTTGCGAAAAACGTGCCGCCGAAACCGCCCGTCACTGCGTATGCCTCTGAGAAGTGATCGGCGCGATCCAAAAGATCATCGGGAGACTATTTGACTTGCGGACGCCTGAGCGGTCGATTATATAGTTGGCAGGCCGCGACTTCATTTATCGCATTCAGGTGGCATTTTTCGATGCTCCGGGCCCCGGGGCACGGAAGCAGCAGTTCTCTTGATTAGGAGACAGGAATGGATACCTCCCCGAAAAAAGGGATGTCGAAAGGTTGTCTGGTAGCGCTCATAATCGCGCTGGCTATCGTTGTCCTCGTCATTGCCATAGTAGTGCTTATTTACATTTTTAAGGATGATCTGGCCAAAGTGGGAGCCAACGCTGCGGCGGCAGAGGCCAAGCGGGTGCTCGCTGAGAATCCGCCCGAGGGAATCGACACCGCGCAATTCAACGCCCTGGCCGACGCTTTCCTCGACAAGTTGGCGCACGACGAAGAGACCAGGTTCGAGGTTTTGGGCCTATTCGTTCAGGAGGTCACCAAGAGCACGGGGGACAAGCAACTAGATCGACAGGAAGTGAACGCGGCGGCCGTGGCGATGATTGTCGCCTATCCGGATCTTGACACGTTTTGGCCGCCCAGGCAACAGTTAGAAACAGAACCGCCCGCTGCAACTGAAGACAGTCTGGTTATTCAGTAGGTTCATGGCCTGCCCAGCCGGAACCTGCTGACGTGTGCTGTGTAATGCTGGCATGGTAGTTATCCTCACAGCCATTCTGGCCGCTTATCTTGTCGGAGCAGTACCATTCGGTCTGCTCGTGGGGCGTCAGTTTGGCATAGCGGATATCCGCCAGGTTGGCTCGGGCAACATCGGTGCAACTAACGTCCTGCGCAGCCTCGGCATGAAAGCCGCCATCTGGGTCTATCTGCTTGACATCGGCAAAGGAGTGCTGACCGTGTGGGCGGCGTCGCTCTTGGGACAAACCGTCATGCGTACGGATCTCTTTCTCGTGGTGATAGGCCTGGCGACCATCATGGGTCACGTCTTCCCGGTGTATCTTGGTTTCAGGGGCGGCAAAGGTGTAGCTACCACGTTCGGCGTGCTTCTGGTGCTCCTGCCTCTGGTCACACTGCTGGCCGGGGCAGTTTTCCTCGCCGTTGTTCTGACGACTCGTTATGTGTCTTTGGCATCTATTGCCGCCGGCCTGACCTTTCCCGTTACCGTGACAGTCGAGCGCCTGCTCCTGCACCAGTCCGTCTCGCCAGTGTACTGGGCGCTTACCGGGATTATTGGGTTGTTTGTCCCGCTGACCCACAGGGCAAACATCCGACGATTGCTGGCGGGGACCGAGCATCGCTTCACCTTCTCCGGCTCCCGGGAGAACGCTCATGGCTGAACGGGTCACGATTCTCGGCGCCGGGGCCTGGGGGCTGGCGGTGAGCCGCCTACTTGACCTGAAGGACTGCGAGATCATACTCTGGGAATTCGACACTGACGACTACCACCGCCTGGTGACCACCCGCGCCAACCCACGCAAGCTGCCCTCATTTCGGCTCGGTGACCGAGTTACGCTGACTGACAATCTCGCCGAGTCGCTGGTCGGGGCCGAAGTTGTGGTCGTGGCTATTGCCGCACAACATGTCAGGTCGGTTATTCGGCGCTGTCGTGGTCGCCTTGGCAACAACGCTATTGTCGTGAACCTCGCCAAAGGCATCGAAGGCGGCAGCCTCAGACGGATGTCAGAGGTGATCGCCGAAGAGTCGGGCCTAGCTCGCGAGCACATTGTCACCGTGTCCGGTCCATCTCATGCCGAAGAAGTTGTGATGGACATGCCGACGACAGTGGTCGCCGCGTCGTATTCGTCCGAACTTGCGGCGCGCATCCAGGAACTCTTTTCCGTCGGAAACTTCAGAGTTTACATGAGTGACGATCTGATCGGCGTGGAGCTCGGAGGATCGCTGAAGAACATCATAGCGATCGCCGCCGGAGTCGCGGACGGTCTGTCGTTAGGCGACAACAGCAAAGGGGCGCTGCTTACTCGCGGCCTGGCCGAGATCACCCGTCTTGGCCTGGCCATGGGCGCGCAAGCAGAAACCTTTGCCGGGCTGTCGGGGGTGGGCGATCTGGTTACGACCTGCTTCTCGCGGCACAGCCGCAACCGGTATGTCGGTGAGCGGATCGGCCGGGGCGAGAAACTGGTGGACATACTTGCCGGCATGAGCCAGGTTGCCGAAGGGGTGGAAACCACCAGGTCCGGGCGAGACCTGGCGCATCGCCACGGCGTCGAAATGCCGATCACGGAAGAAGTCTACCGGGTGCTCTTTGAGGACAAGGACGCCCGGGAGGCACTGGGTAATCTTATGGGAAGAAAACTGCGCGCTGAAATCTGGCAGTAGCGCGGACGATTGCGAGCGAGATGCCTATGAAAGAAACTGTTCTCGACGAGAAGAAGTACTATTCCATCAGCGAGGCAGCGCGAATCACTGGCCTCGAAGCATACGTGTTGCGATACTGGGAAAAGGAGTTTCCCATTCTGAGGCCCCGCAAGAACCGCGGCGGCAACCGGTTGTACACATCGAAGGATATCGAGATGATCAACCGGATTAAGCACTTGCGCCAGAATGAGGGACTGACTATCTCCGGCGCCCGCGCCAAGCTGACTATGAGGCGCGGCGGCGAGGAGCGGATCGAGGCCCTCACCAAGGCCAGGATTCGAACCATCCTGGGCAAAATGAGGAAGGATGTCGAAGACCTGCTCGAACTTTTCTCTTGAACTTTGCCGGTTTTGATCTACATTTCCATCAGTCGGAGCGTGGCGCAGTCTGGTAGCGCACTCCCTTGGGGTGGGAGTGGTCGGCCGTTCAAATCGGCTCGCTCCGACCATTTTTATGCCCCTCCCGGATTAAATCTGCCGAGTATAACTCTTGAATGACAGAATTAAACCAGTACAGCGTGCTGGTGGTGGTACCGGCTTATAACGCGGCGCACCATCTTCCCGAGCTGATTGCGCGGATAAGACAATTCGTTTGTGATGACAATCTCCTGATCGTTAACGACGGCTCCACCGACAATACGCTGAACCTACTGAAATCACTTAATGTCAATTTTATCTCCTTGAGGCAAAACCGCGGCAAAGGTGCCGCCCTGGCGTCAGCCTTCAGATACGCCATCGAGCGGGGTTACCGTTCGGTGCTTGCGCTCGATGCCGACCTCCAGCATTTACCCGAGGAAATCCCCGGGTTCTTCGCGAAGGACAACGGCGGCCGTCTCCTGATCGGCACGAGAAGAATCGAGCTGGAGATCATGCCGTTTGCCCGCTGGTTTACCAACAATCTGACCTCACTCATCATCTCGATCTTCTCCGGCGCCAGAATGCGCGACAGCCAGTCCGGATTCCGCCTGATCCCGACCGCGGCCCTGAGGGCCATGTCCCTAAAATCGGTGCGGTATGATTTCGAATCGGAGATGCTGTTCAAGGCGGGCGCGCTCGGCTGCCCGGTCGGCGAAGTTCCCATCAGCACTGTTTACGAGGAGTCACGCTCATACATCCACCCGTTCCGGGACACGCTAAGGTTTATTCGCCAGATCTGGAAGCGAATTTGGGCGTAGCCCCGTATATGGCCGCGGGCGTTGCTTTTGATTGCCGCTATACTTATCTTGAAAGATGGTTGGAGTCGATCGACCGGGGATTCTATTGGTGAATCAGCGTGGAACCACTGAATGCGCAGGAAACGACGAATCCTCCTGACAAACGACGACGGTTATTTCTCCGCCGGAATTACTGCCCTGTTTGACGAGCTCTCGCGTACCGACGACGTCTACCTTGTGGCGCCGGATCGCGAGCAGTCGGCCTCGTCGCATTCGCTGACGCTGGCCCATCCGCTGCGAATGCATCGCCTCGATTCCCGACACTACTTCACCGATGGCACGCCGACCGATTGCGTCATGCTCGCGTTGCATCTGATCTTTCGGAAAAAACTTCCCGATTTCATCGTGTCCGGCATAAATCACGGGGCTAACATGGGAGACGATGTCACCTACTCCGGAACGGTGGCGGCAGCAATTGAAGGGGCGATCCTCAAGATACCGTCGATAGCCGTCTCCATGGTGGCATACCGGCCTGGAATGCCCATGCGACGGGCGGCCCGGTTTGTTCGTCGGCTTCTCGACCAGTACCATACATTTGGGCTGGAACCGACTACCTTTCTCAACGTCAATCTGCCTCCTGACGCCGGGAAGCCGTATCATCAGTTCCGCTTCACGCGGCAAGGAAAGCGCGAGTATCAGGATGTCGTGATCCGCAAAAACGACCCCCGCGGACGCGATTACTACTGGATCGGCGGCCAGCCGCGTTGGAAGTCGGAAAAGGGGACCGATTTTGTGGCCATAAAAGGGGGATCGGTCTCGATTACCCCCATGAAACTTGATTTCACGGATGGTTCGGCGCTCGAGAAGCTGGTCTCAGGTTCCGTCAAGATATGAGTGAATTGCCGGGCAGTGGACGACCTGCGAAGGTCATGGAAATATCGCCAAGTGACGGTCTATAGACTATTGACATTGGAGACAATAGGCGCGTTCTTGGAAGTCGCCTAACACATCGGGGCGTGGCGCAGGTTGGTAGCGCGCTTGGTTCGGGACTAAGAGGTCGCTGGTTCAAATCCAGTCGCCCCGATTTGGGTGTGAATTCGGCCCACCTTTGCAATCGTTAATAATCGTTGCGGATATAAAATGGTTTGCCTAATTTCTCATTTGGAAAGGGTATCTACGCATGGCAGTTGAAAGGAAACCGATAATCGCCATAGTCGGTGCGGGCAAATGCTCGAAGAAACTTCGTGACAAGGCGGCCCTGGTCGCCCGCCACGTGGTCAAAAGCGGCGGAGTTATTGTATGCGGGGGCATGGGAGGTATTATGGAGGGAGCGGCCCGCGGCGCCTGGGAAGGGGGCGGGGTTTCGATTGGTTTATTGCCCTCCGAGGACCGTTCCGATGCCAACAAGTTCATTACCTTTGCCATCCCCACCGGTTTCGGCGAGGCCCGGAACCTGATGGTCATCAGGGCGGCCGACGCGGTGGTCGCATTTCCCGGCAAATACGGTACGCTCTCCGAGATGGCTTTTGCCCTTAAGATAGGCAAGCCGCTGATCTCAATCGCAGCGTGGAAGCTGGGCGACGAGATCATTCAGATCGACGATGCCGTCCAGGCTGCCGACAAGGCCCTGGAGTTGGCCAAAGCCGCGATGGGATGAACCGCCGTAAAGTGGAGATGATGATCTCCGGGGTGGTCCAGGGGGTCGGATTTCGCTATTTTGTTTATCGTGCGGCCCGGGAACTGGGAATTGTCGGATGGGCGCGAAACTTGCCCGACGGTCGAGTGCAGGTTGTGGCCGAAGGCGAACCGGCGCATCTCGAAGCGTTTATTGATGAATTGAGGCAGGGACCCCGCCTGGCGCAGGTTCAGGACATAAGGCTGCGCTGGGTCCAGGCTGACAACAGGTTTTCAACCTTCAACATTGAGTGAATGCCTATGCAGGAGTTGAAGCGATACATACGCGAAGTGCCGGACTTTCCCAAACCGGGAATAAACTTCTATGACATCTCCACGCTGCTGCAGGACGCCGTCGGGTTCAATCTTGCTCTGGACCACATGGAGCGGTACGCCACCAGTCGTCGAACTGAAAAGATTGTCGCTATCGAGGCCCGTGGCTTCGTGTTCGGCGCGGCGCTGGCGGACCGCATGAATGTCGGTTTGGTGATTGCTCGTAAACCGGGCAAGCTGCCTTACAAGACCGTGGCGCAGGAATACGAACTCGAGTACGGCACGGATCGGATTGAAATACACGCCGATGCCATCAACAGCGGCGAGCGTGTGCTCGTTGTCGATGACCTGATCGCTACTGGTGGTACGCTCGCGGCGGCATGCAAGCTGGTCGAGAAGCTAGGCGGGCGAGTAGTTGGCATATCATCTGTTATTGGACTCGATTTTCTTCCCTACAAGGACAGGCTCGCCGGCTACGATGTCCACTATCTTGTTTCCTACGATTCTGAATAGACGAGAGACCGCACTGCCCTGTCTGTTCCACTCGCCTGTGCCTGGCGCACCTCCCGTTGCGGCAGGAGGCTGTTCAAAGCTCCTGCGTTCTGTTCTTGCCATCCCTCTCGTGTCAAAGTAGATTCGATTTCGTTTGACATGCCCCCGTAGCTCAGTAGGACAGAGCAGCGGTTTCCTAAACCGCGTGCCGCAGGTTCGATTCCTGCCGGGGGTACTTTTTCTCCAGTCGTATTCTCATGTTTCGCAGCGAATTATCGAAGACCCTTCGCGATCAACACGAGGGATCGTCAATTATCTTTTCAGGCCCGGACCGGTCTGGTCGATAATCGGGTATAAGTGCTAAACCGGGCGGGTCGCTTCAGCTTACTCGCTCTTGTTATCAAATGGAGGTGACCATGAATCGTCTTTTGACTTATCTGGGTATTGCGGCGATCGGGTTGACGCTGGCCGCAAGCAACGCGAGAAGTGGAGTCGACATTGGTCTGTCTGCCGATGATGGCGGGATCAGGAGCTTCTACCTCGCGATTGGTGACCACTATCGCGTACCTGAGCGCGAAGTTGTGGTTGTCAGGGAGCGGAGCATTCCCGATGACCAGCTTCCGGTAGTATTCTTCCTGGCGCGCTATGCCAAAGTCGAACCGGGTGTTATCGTGAAGCTTCGTTTGAGCGGGCAGTCATGGATGGACATAGCCCTCCACTACCACCTTTCGCCCGAGATCTTCTACGTCCAATTCGATCACGATCCCGGTCCGCCGTTCGGCAAGGCGTGGGGCCACTACAAGAAACGTGATCGGGGGGAGTGGGGGAAGATTCGGCTGGCGGACGCGGACATCGTCAACGTCGTCAACCTGAAATTCGTCTCGGAGCATTACGGCTGCACGCCGGCTGAGGTAGTAAAGATGCGTGCCAAAGGCGACAACTTCGTGAGCATTCACAAGCAAGTGAAGGCTAACAAGGGGCAGGGCAAAAAGAGCTCGAGCGCGGTGGCCGATTCCGACAACGCCAAGGGCAAAGGGAAGAAGAAGTGATTATAAAGCAGGCCCCCTGGTGGTTCTGCCGCTTGCGGCGGGCCTGAGGCGGACCCCGTTCCGTGCGCGGCAGACGTCCTGAGGCTGTCTCATAAGCTGGAAAAGTTGCGGCAGGTCCTCTGTAGCGTTCGTCGAATGACGGACGCGGACGGAGACCTGCCGCCGTAATTCTCTCAACTTCAATGGCGTCAGGTCACCGCCCTGTCA
>JBFMGC010000046.1 GCA_040752815.1 Candidatus Zixiibacteriota bacterium | reverse complement strand
CGCGAGCGATCCGCCGAAGGCGGAATTCCGCCCTACGACACCGCAAGCAAAGGGGCAGACCGGAGGTCTGCCGCCCACGAACGGGGCGTACCAAAGGTCTGCCGCCCACATACCCGTACATCAAACCGAGTCCGCCATGATTTGTTTCAGGGTCGCCTCGACATCCGAGGCGAGTTCGCCCAGACCGGCGCCCGGCATTATCTCGGCGATCATGCTCGGTCGACCGAGTTTCACAATCGTCTTGCCCCCCTCGGTATAGACCGCAAACCGGCAGGGCATGAACAAGGCTACCTCGCTGTCTTTCTGCAGCGCCTTATGGGCGAAACCGGCGTTGCATACTTCGATTATCTTCAGCGACCCTCGCTGAAACCCTTTTTCGGCCAGGGTCGCCTGAACGTCGTGCACTGCCAGCACCCGGAACTGGCGCCTGGGCGTGTTTTCCTCGATCGCCGCGACCACCCGGTCAAACGGCTTCGTGCTCTCAAGAGTGTAGGCAAATTCCATTTCAGTCCACCTGCTTTCTTCAGAAATTAGACTACTGGCTCAGCAAAACGATTCACACAATCTCAAGGGTCGCCGCAGGAATCGTGTCAGAAAAGCAGGGCAGAATCCCCCGACGCCTCGGCGTGGTGATTCTGCCAATTCATGCCGATCCGCATGGAAATCACGACCGAATCTCGTAGCTCGTCACTACTTTGGTCTCGCGCTGTACGGTCTGGCTGACCACGCAGTATTTCGACTCGGACAGCTCGATCGCCTGGGCTAGTTTCTTTTCGTCCAGGCCCGGTCCGGTGGCGATGTATTTGACTTCGATAGTATGAAACGGCCGGGGGTAGGTCTCATTCTGGTGAGCGGTGATCTCGATCTCGAGCGACGTCAGCGGCTGCCTCTGTTTCTGCAGGATCTTTACTACATCGATCCCGGTGCATCCGGCCATCCCGTAGAGAAGCAGCTCGGTCGGCTTGTAGCCCGCTTCCGTGCCACCCGCTTCTTTGGCGCCGTCGGTGACGATTTTGTGACCGAATACGGACGTCCCCTCGAACTTAATTCCGCCGACCCAGTTCATTTTGGCGGTGAGCATGTTCGTAATCTCCTGTGATATGTCAGCCAAACAACTCGCTGAGTTTCGATGTCGCTCTGAACGGGCGTTCGCGGCCGACCTTGGCGGACGATAGAAAACCTAACGTCTCGAGTCGCTCAAGATCCTTGCGTGCAGTAAGTATGCCTACGTTATTTATGCGCGAAAACGTCTTGATGGTCGCACTCTCATCTTCGTTCTTGTATAGGTATCTGAGCAATTGAATCTGCCGATCATTCAGTGCGTATTTGGATTGCGCCAACTTGCTCATTCGTCGATTTTCCAGTTCTTTGCGTTGGACGTATTTCTGGAAATCGACTCTTGCTTGCTCGATCTTCCGGACATTATAGTCAAGAAAGTAGTTCAGATCGTTATCGTCCTGTTCGCTGTAAACATAGGCATCCCGATATTGAGCCGGGGACTGGCGAATGAGTTTTGACAACGGTAGGTACGAAAAAGCCCAATAGTCATGGCGCAGCACGTACCAATAGAAAAGCGTTCTCGCTAGTCGGCCGTTGCCGTCAGTGAACGGATGAAGATAACCTATCCAGAAGTGAAGTATGATCGCCTTAATCACTGGGTGTACAAAAGGAATGGTCTCGGTGTTGTCATTTGCGTAAGACACTAGCCTGACTATTTCTCTCCGCATGAATTTTTCGCTCGGAGGCACATGGTAAATGAGTCCGGTAGCAGGGTCACAGACAACCACCCTGTCTTCATCAGCATCGGTTCTGAGCCGTCCCACGTCGCCTGATCCAATCGTGTCCTTCGTCAGGGTGACGTGCAATTCCTGAATGTTGGGCACACTCAGGTCTTGATGTCTAAGGGACTCCTCAATCTGGAGCATCGCCTGATAGTTGTTTAGGATCATTTGCTCGGAGACCGTCCGGGGCTTTCTATTCTCGACCAGCATCTTCTTGGCTACCCTGCGCGTTGTATTGGCCCCTTCCAATTGGGAGGAAGCGATGGCCTCCTCCATGATTCCCCTCGTAATGTAACGGCGGCGCGCCGATGGATCACCCACTAAGGACGACTCAAGGTATCCTCCAAGTTTCATATCCACGATGTGCTGAAAGCGATCGAACCCGGGAAGCGGGTCCCACGTGAAGTGGCGCCCTTTTTCATCCTTGACCACCGTTGATGATCGGCTCGGGGAGTAGGTTCTAAGAGCTTTGACGAGGGCCCAGAATTCCTCGGGAGACATTCCCTTCGGTCGGTTCATGAATCTCACTTTGTCCCAGTACAAATAATTGGGGTAGTGGACGGCGGCCAGATACTTGCCAACATCAGGTCGGTTAAAACCAAGCACTTCTTCCAACTTCCCACTCAAGTCCGGCATCGGCAGTCTGTAGAGCTCTTCCACTCAATCACCCCTTCTGGTAAGCAGATTCAAACATATATAGTCTATATGTTTGATAAACATATAGCAAATGTTTTCGAACATGTAAAGAGTAATCATTAAGTATACATTTTGCATACATATTCCTCCCCGGTCTAAGGCAAAGAGCACAATATGATTAGCGGAAACTCAATATCATTTCGAGTAACGCGCTGTGACGCATTTGGTTAAGTGGCCGTTCCAAGTCAGCGAAGATCCACCGCCTCCAGCGCTGCCCCCAGCTCGGCGGCCGTGGTCACCGGTAGGCGGCACACTGAGTTGCGGCAAACATATGCCACCGCCTCGCCGTCGCGGGCCGACCGCCCCTCGAACAGCGGCCTTCCACCGCCGCCGTTGGAACTCACGGCCAACAGCGCATTCGCCGGCAAACGAAACCGCAGTTCGCCGAGCATTCGGGCCCGCTCGGGGCCGTCGCCGACAATCACCACCTCGATCTTGTCACCCAGATGGTAATCCAGCGCCAGGAGGGCGCTCGCCATACCGCCGGGATGACGCGCCATCAGGCCGGAGAGCGCCCGAAGCGCGGTCTGTCCGGCCGACGTATACGCGTTGTTGCCCGTCAATCTCCCTAACTTGAGAAGCGATTCGATCAGTAGGGAAGCAGGCGACGGTAGAGCCCCGTCGGAGTCCTCCCGCGGACGATACAGCAAGTCGGCCTGGTTCGCCTCACGCATATAGAGCGAACCGTCATCGTGCAGAAACAGCCTGATCGCGTTGTCAGCCAGCTCCGCCGCAAAATCGAGCCAGCGGAGATTGCCGTCACTGTGATCGGCTTGATAGAGATCAAGCAGGCCGCGAAGGTAGTAGCTGTAATCCTCGAGAAACTGCCCGTCGGAATGCCGCCCGCGACGGTACGAATGCGTCAACTTCGCGCCGCGCCACAGAGTGCTCCGAACGAATTCAGCATTCTTGACGGCCGCATCGAGGTATTTCTGTTCACTCGTGACGCGATATCCGGCCGCAAGGGCGCTGACTGCCAGACCGTTCCACGATGTCAGAATCTTGTCGTCGGTCAGCGGCCGAACGCGCTTAGCGCGAACCAACACGAGCTTCTCACGAGCATCGGCTAATCGTTTCTCAAATGCCACCGCGTCGTGGTCCTGCTTCAATCTGTCGGACGACTCAGTGATATGAAGGATGTTCCGCCCCTCGAAATTGCCGCCTTCAGTGACGTTGTAATACCGGCAGAAATCTTCGGACTCGTCGCCGAGCGCCCGGTAGATTTCCTGCTTCGACCAGACATAGAACTTTCCCTCCTCCCCCTCACTATCGGCGTCGAGCGCCGAATAGAACCCGCCGCTCGAGTCGGTCATCTCCCTCAAAATGAAGTCGAGCGTCCCGCTCACGATATCAAGATAGAAAGAATCGCGCGTGATACGGTACGCCTCCGCGTACACCGGCGCCAGGAGCGCGTTGTCATAGAGCATTTTCTCAAAGTGCGGCACCAGCCATTTGGCATCGGTGGAGTACCGCGCGAAACCACCGCCAAGCTGATCATAGATTCCGCCCCGTCCCATCGCTCTCAGAGTTTTCTCCGCTGCCTGACGGTAGGTCATATCACCCGTGTTGTGATAGTAACGAAGAAACAACATTAGCTCGGTAGCGTGGGGGAATTTCGGCGCGCGGCCGAAGCCGCCGTGTGTGTGATCGAACCCGCCCATGAGCTCGACCGCCCCCTGGGCGATCATGCTCGAAACCAGCAGCGCCTGTCCCTTGGGCTGTTCGAAATGGGCCTTGAGGCTTTGCGTGATCGCGTCGGCAGACTCAAGCACCTGCCGACGCTCCTCACGCCAGGCCTTGGCTATTTCCGAGATAACTCGCTTGAATCCGGGGCGGCCATAATAGTCTTCAGGAGGAAAATAGGTCCCCGCAAAGAACGGCTTCAGTTCAGGAGAAAGAAAGACCGACATCGGCCACCCGCCACCGCCGGTGAGCGCCTGCGTGCAGGTCATGTAAATCTGGTCGAGATCCGGCCTCTGCTCGCGGTCGACTTTGATGCTGACGTAGTGCTCATTGAGAATCGCAGCGATCTCCTGGTTCTCGAACGACTCTCTCTCCATGACATGACACCAGTGACAGGCGGCGTAGCCGATCGACAGGAAAATCGGTTTGTCTTCTCGTTTCGCTTTCTCCAGCGCCTCGTCGCCCCACGGATACCAATCCACCGGGTTGTGGGCGTGGCTCAGGAGATAGGGGGAGTTTTCGTTGATCAGATGATTGCTATGCAATGGTGAGGTTTGAGGTTGTGCCATTTGCGTACCTTGATTTGCGCTGCCTGCCTGCGTTCCGGGCGACGTCGCGATCAGGCCGAAGACGATAAACAGTCGAATCGCCGCACGAACGTGTACCATACCCGTCCATAACAATACCGGCGGAGGATGGTTCAGATCGCCGGTTGGGGCAGAATCTCGCCTGCCGCGGACCGCCCGCGATATCGAGCGACCGGCGGTTTAGCTCAGTATGGAGCGCTTTCGCCTCGGCAGGCCTGAAGAAAGCCCGCCTTACAGTTCTCGCCTGAGTTTTGGCCTAGTCCAGCCCCACCTGCGACAGACCAAAAATGGAAAGGTAGATGTTCACAAACGGAAGCGTCGCATGGTCTCCCGCGACATGTCCACGGTCCCGCACCCAGTCGACACCGGCCTGGAAATCGAGAAAGGCGAAATCGGTAACAAACCCCTTCAGCCCCAGCGATAGAGTGCCAGTTTTCTCCACCACCCCGGTTGGAAACGGCTCCGAGTAGTCACCGTCGCCTTCTGTCCACGGCTGAGTCCAGTCGGCTTCTACCCGCCCTTCACCTTGGCGGTAGTAGCTGAATCGCAGCGACGTCTGCAGCTGCTCTCGCCACCAGCGAATCACACGCAGCGTTGTCATATCGTAGTCGTTGCCTTGCGCGCTACCGATTGGACGCCCGTCATTTAGATACCGGTTTCGCGCGTGCATCTGGTTAAAAGTCCAGTTACTGACACGCTCGTATTCGAACTGAAGGTCGGTGCTGACAAGCGCATCAGCCAGATAACCCCCCGCCAGTATGCCCAATTGGGCCGGCTCCTGGTCGCTCCGAGTCTTGTTATCGATCTGCAGATCATCGATCAGCAGTTGGCCGTAGACAAGCAGTCCCTCAACGGGTTGGGCGTCAAAATCGAAACCGACTATAGTGTTGTCATTGAGAGCTTCGTTAAGCTGCGAGCCATGATAAAAGATCAGGGGATTGAGATAGAACAAATCGATCTGCCGCCCCGGTCCACCGAACACAACGGTCTCAAAAACACCGGCTCGCAATCTCGGCCCAAAATGCCAGTCGAACTGATGCGCCGCGATATATCGCGGTTCGTGTTGCACGACGTCATCCTCATCCGGATTCAATCCATCGAGAGAGCCGAGTCGGTAAGACACCGAAGCTCTCCCCCAACGCACGGTATAGCCGAAACCGTCGAGCTTCTGATTCGGTGAAAACACCAGTGACTGGCGCGGTCCCCAGAAGCCGCCAAACCGCCCGGCGATCAGATTGAAGCGGTCAACAGTATATGTAGCGAACGCCTGGTCGATATCGCCGGCGAAGCCGCGCCACTTTTTGCCGCCGTACGACGGGTCCTCGGCCAGTTCCTCGTCGAGAATGAAATCCGCATAGATTGAAAGTCGCCGAAACGGCTCGCCAACTAATCCTGCCCGCACAGATTCGTACCCGACCGGGCGGCTTTCTCTGACCGCGTGGAAATCTTGTGCAGCAAATCCGAACAGTCGTACATGACTGGAGTCTGGAATCGACCAGTCCGCGAAGGGGCCAAGCCGTCCGTCAAAGCGCGTGATAAGGTACGGCCCGACCTGAAGGTCAAACGCATCGAACTGGCGCGCGTCGCGGCGATGCTGCTGCTCATAGAGGAAATCATACTCTGGCTGCCCGAGCGGCAGTACGGCAGCTTCCGGCGATCGACAAACCACCGTGCCCAGGGACAGGGTCAGAAGCAGAATGCGCACACGGGGTTTCGCACATACAAAATGCATACGACTACTTCAAATGAGCTTCGTTGCTTGAATCCGGCCGGTGGGATGGGGGATACCGACCGCTTACTGCTGCCGAGCTATTGTTGCCGCACTGTTACTGGCCGGTCCCTCTTACTACGGTGGAGACCGTCTTGGCCAGAATCTTGGCGTCGAGCCAGAGTGACCAGTTGTCTATATAGTGCAAATCGAGCAGCATCCATTCTTCGAAATCGATACTGTTGCGCCCATTCACCTGCCATAGGCAGGTGAGGCCGGGTCGCACGGACAGTTTGCGATGCTGCCACGGCTCGAACCGTCTGGCCTCCGCCGGCAGCGGCGGGCGCGGCCCGACCAGCGACATATCACCCCGCAGCACGTTGAAAAACTGCGGGAACTCATCGATAGAGAACTTCCTAAGGAATCTGCCCACCCGGGTTACGCGGGGATCTTCTTTGATCTTGAACACCGGGCCGGTCATTTCGTTTTTGTCCATGAGGCCGCGCTTCTTGACCTCGGCGTCGTTCTCCATGGTGCGGAACTTGAGCATCGTAAACGGCTTGCCGTTGAGACCGAGCCGGGTCTGTTTGAACATGACCGGCCCGCGGCTGTCCAGTTTTATCGCCAGCGCCGCAAGAAGCATTACCGGCGCCGATCCGAGGATGCCGATCAGAGCCCCGATTCGGTCGAGCACCGCCTTGATGAGCAGCGGCACATAACTTTCCGGCTCCGAGCGGTATACCATGGCGGGAAGGCCGTTGATATAGGTGGGCTGAACCCGCGCCACTCTCGGCGTGTAGAGACTGGGCATGACAAAGATGCGAATGCCCATTTTCTCGGCGGTCTCCATCATCTGCCATGACTGAGGTACGTCGTCCGGCTCGACCGCCCAGAAGAGGGCGTCGACCTGGGTATTGGCGGCGATATGCGCCAGGGTGCCGGGGTGACCGATTAGCGGAATATCGCGATAGCGCCAGTATCCCTGACGGTTGAAGTCGAGAAAGCCGATCAGCCGGGTATCGAGTTCCGGCGAACTCAATATCATGTCCGCAACTTTGCGGGCGTTTTCGCCGGTGCCTACGATGATTGCACGTTGTGTCATTATCTCCGCCGACCCCACCAGTCTATCGTGATCGGCCAGGGACTTGATAACCAAACGGGCGAAGCTCATCAAGCACAATTGTAGGGCGAAATTGCCGCCGACATAAAGCGCCGCCGCACCGGTGGTTATGGGCCAGGCCATGACAAAACAGACCCCCAGAAAAATTATGCCGATCTTGCCTTCGTCGACAATTGTCCGCCAGGCCCGTTTGCGGATCTTGTACCGCCCCAGGACCGGTTTCGGCCCGCGCGTGTGAAAATACCAGATCCGGACGAGCAAAAGTGCCGCAACTGACTGCCATAACCAGCCGCCGCTGACTTCGCTCAGATCGAGGGACATCCAGAGTATTAAAGCTGAGGCCAACGACGCCCCGATCTGTCCTGACGACGCCAACAGGAGCCTTCGGAGAATGCGATTAGCGGCGACACCGCTGCCGAGTCGCGTAGCGGCAGATGGCATGCCATGAGATTCCAGGCTGGGCACGACCGACTCAGCAGTATCGGTTCCGGACAATCGGTCCTTCTGTAGCCGGACTTGCTCGGTTCGTTCAATCCTGATCGGAGATGCGCTTTCAGATCGCACGCCGTTTTGATCACTCAAGGTGACCTCGCGCAGACGATCGGTAGTGTTCGTGGCCACGGCTGTCATCACTGCTGCGCTCTTAGGATCCGCTTTTGGGGTTCGCCTCTCGGCCGGCAACGCGATTTCGACTGCGCGGCGGGTCGGCGTGGCTGCGGGGAGTGCTCTCGCCCGGCCGGTGGAACATTACCGCCCGCTTATCCGGGTCGGCCATGCGGTAGGTCTCCGACGGCATACGGGAACAGGCGATGAGGAAAGTCTCGTTGTTTCCGGGTGACTGCACTTTATAACGGAGATAGCCCGCCAGGTCAGGATAAATGTCAAGCGAGTCGACCGGCGAGCCATGCTCGGCAAGAAACCGGGCGACCTCCCTGGGATCGGCTACCCTGAGCAGCAGGAAGTCAGCCGACGTGATTCGATTTTGCAGGCCAAGCTGGGTCAGGCAGTTGGCCACGCGAATAGCTTCATCGTGTATTCTCGTTACTCGCTTGCCGGCGGAGTCGAGACCGGTGAGGGATGATGTCGAGAGCCGGTGCGTGTTGCCGGTTATCCGGGACCACTCGTAATGGTTCTTGAAACCGCTTACTAAGCGAGGCGAGCCGATAATGCACCCGGATGCATCCGCCCGGTTTCCCGAACCGGCACCAAACAATCGCAGCACCACCACCTGTTCGTGCCGCTCCAGCAGGGGCAGGCCGGTGATGCCAAAGTAGTCAAAGTAAGTTTCGTCGATAATCAGCAGCCCGTTGGACACTTTCTGTGCGATCCGGTTGAGATGATTGAGCGAAAAACTGGAGCCGGTCACCCGGTTCGGATTGGCCATGTAGATCAAGCTCGATGAAGTTCCGGCCGCTTCGAGAATGTCCTCGGGGTGGCCGACAAACGGCGACGCTCCGAGGATCTCTACCGCCTTCAGGCCGGCGCGCTCGGTGGCGATGGCGACATCGGGCGACGCGTGGCCGGCAATCCAGAGGCAGGCCTGGTCCTGGCCGGCAAACTCCAGAAGAGCGGTCAGCATCTCGGTAAAATCGGGGAAGGGTACGACTGCGGAGCTATCAACCTCCAGTCGTGCGGCCAGCTGCTCGAGCAGCTGGTCGAGACTGTCGCGAGTAAGCGTAGAGATTGTCTCCATTAGCATCTCCTTTGGCTGTGTTGCATGGGTCCGGTCGGAATGGCGATCCGAGCGGTCGGTGCGCATGATTTGTCGAAGCTGAATTCCATTTCCTTGCTTCCCGGCAGCAGGGCCGAATACTGCCGCTTGGGCCTACGCAATCCCCGTGCCGGGCTGCTCAGTTTGTGAACAGGGTCTTTCGCGTTGGGACACAATGAGTTACGGGATTGTGCGAGGCTAGAATAGGGATCGACAGCTATCGGGCAACTCGGGCTGGGAGACTTCTTCCGTCGGACTCGGAAAGACACGACATAATGGATCACCCGGAACAAGGACTGCCCCGGGTGATCCTGTAGGAAGGTGAGAAAAGAGACCTGAATCAAGGACTGTTGCTCTTGGTCTCCTAAATCCGGTCGATGACCAGGATTGTTGTCAGCACGCCGCCGACAGCGGACAGGGCCGTAGAGACGGTCTTGAACGTATCTTTGTCCTTATGAATCTTGGTGGGGACAACGATGATATCGCCTACCTCGACTCGCTTATTCATGGTGCCGCCGCCCGAGTAAACTTCGCCGTTGGCCCGGATCAGCCGCACGCCGTCTTTGTCCGCCTGAGCGGAGAAATTCCCGGCGCGCTTGAGATAGTATTTCGCTTTTTCTCCCTCTTTGAACTTGATCGTACCGCTGGCGCCGATCGCCCCAAGCACCGAGATCCCGCTGGGTACACGGGGCACGAAGATGCGGTCGCCCGGTTGCAGCACGATGTCTCCCTGGCGCCCTTTCGATTTGAGCAACTGCTCGACATCGAGGACAATTCGATTCATCGAACTGGGCTCGAACTCGAACAGCACTTGTCGCGAAATCTTGCCGAGCGAGTCTTCCACGACCGGGCACGACTTTTCCAGCAGATCGGGCACCCGCTTGCGGGCGAGTGATTCGCCTATCGACGCCCGCTCGAAGATCATCCCGCGAGGAAAGGAGGTTTCAGTCATACCGCCGGCTCGAGTGAGGACATCGTAGAGGGTTTCCTCTCGGTCAGCCAGAACGTATTCTCCAGGGTACATCACCTCGCCCTCGATCCTGATCGTTCGGTGCAACTGCCAGTACGGCAACTGGCGGACATATACTCGATCATCCTCCTGAAGCCGGATTTGCCGGGCGGTGTCTTCGCTGAGATCGGCCTCAAGGAGGGTGACTTCGCCGAGCGAATCGGTGCGGGCGATTTCAGCGCGGTAAAGCGACGCTCCCCGGTCAAATGACCCGGCCAGAAAAACCAGGTCTTCGACCGTCATGCTGTCGTAGTGCATATATCGCCCCGGGTGCTTCACCCGGCCCTCTATGAAGACATACTTGTCCCAGGAAACGTCGCGGATCGAATAGACATGCAGGGAATCGCCGTCCTGCAAAACGATGTTAGACTCGCCGGAGCCCATAAGGGCCTCGCCGAGATCGACCGCGATAACCTCGCGCCGCCAGTCACTGTGACGGCGGAACAGGTTGGCCCGCTTGAAATGCACGTCGTAGGGTTGAAGCTGGGCGCGCTGAATCAAGTCTGATACCCGGGTGGAATCGTCCCGTTCATAGTATCCGGGGTGCTTAACCAGGCCAAACGCCGCCACCATGTTACGCTTCATCTCGAATACGGAGAACAGGGTTAGGCGGTCGCCATCGGTTAGGCTTATGTCGTTCTGCGTCTCCGTTTGGGGAGACAGATTCAGATCCAGCACCGTCCATTCGTCGTTGCCGGACACTCGCTCCATCATGACGCGATTTAAGTACGCTTCGGCGGTTGGATTGCCGGCCAGCGCCAGAAGTTGCCGCACCGTTTGCTCACCTTTAAGCTCGTAGATCGCCGGTCTTCTTATTTCGCCGCGAATAGCCACTCGTGGGCCGGCCACCGGAACGAATATGGCATCGCCGGACTCCAGGCGAACATCCGACGAGTTATCGCCCTCAAGCAGGAACCGATAGAGGTCCGCCTCGGCGACTTTGGCGCCGTTCCGCATGAGGCGAATTCCGCGCATGGAACCGTTCCCGCTCGGCCCGCCCGCCAGGAACAACGCATTAAAGAGCGACGTCAGCGACGAGACAGTATACGCCCCGGGCCGATGTACTTCGCCGGTCAGATAAATGCGGATGGCGCGAATTTTGCCGAGTGACACGCTGAGATCGAAACTGGTGTAGATCGTTTCCAGCTTGCGCTGCATTTGCTCTCTGAACTGGGCCAGCGTGCGTCCCCAGACAATCATCTCGCCGGCCTGAGGAACAAAGATTCGTCCTTCGCGATCGACTGTCAGCGAATACTCATTCTCCACCTGCCCCCAGAGCGCTACAATTATGTTGTCGCCGGGGCCGAGAATGTAGTCGGACGCTGCGGCGATGTCGTCGGGCGGCAGTGTTTCGCGAGGTCCTTGAAAGAGCTCCGTTCCGAACGGGACAAGTTCCTCGAACGGTATCAGTTCGGACCTGCTTCGGGAGCCGGCCCTGGTTTCCGTTCCGTCCTGCTCGCCTGCGGATCCGACTGGCAACTGGACGAGCGATTCCGTCTGGGAATCGTAGTGCGTGGGGGATTGATACGTGGTTGGATTGTCGGATCCGTTGTCCGGACGCGCGAGCCGCTCCAACAGGGCGGCCTTCTCTGAATCGCTCAGTTGGGGCAATTCCTCGGCGAGAGCGCGCTTGAACCAATTGAGGCAGACCAGGATTATGACAAATCCGATCAGCAGCGATTTCTTGTTCATCATCACCTTCCTATAGCGATGAGCCGCGTTCCGTGCGGCTGATTTCACACAGCGGAGATCCCTACAAGAGGCGTGCCACCAACTCGGCAACGCGATTATCTGATTGACTGAAAACAGCTTAAGGACGTTGCTGCGGTCCCCGACCGGGCACCGGCCCGTGTTCGATTGTGCCGCCGTTTCCGCGTCAGGCGGAATGGTTTTCCAGTCGTCGAGTCATTCGGCCGGGATCGGCCGGGCGAAATTCCGGGCATCAGGGAAGCTTGATTTCCGCTTGAAGATGCGAGCCTGACAAAAAGGAGCAGCCCGCTTGACACAGGCCGGGGGCTGTTGTAATTTGCGAGCCGTTTTTTTGACGGAGCGTGTGGTTGGATCGTCTGTAGTGACAAGAGTTTGGACCGGCCGCATATGAGCCGGAAAGCGCGCTGTCCTTCAGGTGTCCACCAGACGAACGGATGAGACTTACAGGAGAATTTGAGAAATAGGACGGAGAAGCGAATGCGGATTTTGAGACTGGCCGTGGCTGTTCTGTTGCCGCTCGCCCTATGGGGCGGCCATCTTCAGGCCAGCGGCTTTGAGAACACCGGCCTGGGAACAACCGCGCGCGGCATGGCAGGAGCATTCCGCGCCGTGGCCGATGATTGGAGCGCCGCCTACTATAACCCGGCAGGCTACGCCTTTATTATTGACAACCAGCTTGGCGGCAGTGTCGCACTTATTAACTTCCGCAACGAGATCACTCCAAACTTCGTGGAAGTTGACGATTTCGGCAACTCCTACGGCTGGGGCATAGTCAACGGCCAGAAGGTGTACAACTTTCATCGTATCCTGAATAACCCGTCGGCGGGCCTGGTGGTCCGGCTTCCTTTCTGGGGCGAAACCGTGTTCGGTCTCTCTGCCTTCCAGCCGTTTGATCAGAGCCTCCGCTGGCGGCTTTACGACCCTGAGGCCTCCGGCATGAGGGCGTACAACGAGGATGCGGTGGGCAGCAGGAAGATACCCGGGCACCATTATCTCGTGGATCTGGATGTCGTGGCCATCCAACTGACGGCGTCTCGCGAGTTCAAACCTGAGAAGCTCTCCGTAGGAATCGGACTTCAGCTTCTGCGCGGAGACCTCTGGTTTAGCGACCTGACCTTCCGCACCAATCCCCGTCTGACGGCTCCCGATATCACGGATAAGCCCGGCGTATTCCGGCGGCCCTGGGAAAAAGTGCCGGAGTTCCATGACAGCCAGGGCCGGGGCTGGAGCTTCGGCATTCGCGCCGGTGTCATGTGGAAGCTGAATGAAAAAATCGATCTGGCAGCAACGGCCTATCTGCCGTTTGATATCACCATCAAAGGCGATTCCTACTTCACCTTCATCATGCCCAAGCCGGATTACGCGGTGGTACTGCCCAATACCGCCGACTTCCTGTTTGTTTCCGGCTACGGAGATTTCGTGAATCTGACCTCCGAGTTTGAGACCAAATTGAAACTGCCCTCATCGCTGGGCGTCGGGGTCGCCTACAAGGCCACCGAAAAGCTGACTGTTGCTCTCGATGCCGAGTACACACTCTGGTCAGAGTATGACGGCCTTGAGTTCAGCTTCACCGACTTTGCCAACCTCCCTGGCCGCATTGATTCGGCCCTGGTCGACGGCGAATGGCAGAGGTACACGCGACTGTTCGAGCCGGAGTTTTTCCAGTCCAATCTGGCCAATCCGGTGGATTGGGAAAACACTGTAAAGGTGGCGCTCGGCTTCAGGTACCAGGTACACCCGAAACTGACCCTGCTGGCCGGCGGCGGGCTGGACCAGTCACCGGCGCGCAACTCGACCGAACTTACGCCCCAGTTCATGGATCTCGGGACCAAGAAGAGCGTCAACGCCGGCGGAATCCTGCACATCGACCAGTGGGATGTCGGCCTGATTACGAGCTACTACAACTACCCGGAGATCAACCTCGAGGGTTTGACCGACGTGGACAACAGCGACACGTTTGATAACTTCCCCGGTGAATACAAGGCGAGCACCTACGAGAGCGTGCTGTCGCTGGGCTACCGGTTTTAGGAGATTGGGACGATGCGAAGATTTGTAATCCTATTGACAGGTATCCTGGTGACCCTGGCCGTGATGTTCGGATGTGAGGATCGCGGCACCAATATCAAGAAGCTCGATCTGGGCGATCTGGACGGCTGGTCGGGTGTTGATCCCTCGAACCAGCACCCGTTTGTGCCGGCCTTGTCGCTGCAGTTGCGTAATCCCACCGAGCAGCTTCTCGGCGCGACCTATCTACCGCCTGAGGCGGTAAATACGTCTCCGCCCCAGCCGCTGCCTTTGCTCGTGCTGCTGGCTCCGGAAACCGGCAATCGCTTCTACTACTTCCAGGCCGGGCTGAGCCAGTTGGCGCGCGAGCTCACCGCCAGCGGTGACATTCAACCCATGATCATTTACTGCATCGCCAACGACCAGTCTTTTGGCGGCTACTTCTACGCCGACAGTGACCCGGGCGGTCATTATGATTCCATCTTCAAGTACGTGCCGGGCGACGGCAAAGACGATCTCCTCGAGTACCTGCACCGATTCTATCCCTCGACCATCCAGTTGCCTTCTAAGCGGGGACTCGGCGGTGTCGGGCAGGGAGCCTACGGCGCATTTCGAATCGCCATCATGAATCCCGGTGTGTACACGTCGATCTCGGTGACCGACGGGCCGCTGGATTTCGATCATCCGACGGGCGGTTTGACAAACCTGTTTGACCAGGCACTTGCCGAACAGGAGGCGTACTACTTCGCTAACAAGGCGGTCGACACTCTCGAGGTCGGCAGCACCGATCCGTGGGATGTTTTCTTCGTGGATACGACCGTAGCCGGTGTCGACACGACTTATGACACCACCTGGGTGAATTATGACACCACGCCGTTCAGCTACCACCGGCACATTGACAGTTCCTACACCATGCCGGTTTCCATGATGTTGATCGGAGGCTCGTTCGCCTTTTCGCCGAACGATACACTCATTGACTACGACCGCCGCATCTCAGGGGGGACCATTGTAATCGAGAACGTGGATAGGTACAGTATCGCCGACTCGACTCAGCCGAACGGCGGTGACTCCACCACTTTTGTCGGTACTATCGTCAAAGGAGACTTCGTGTCCCACGGAGTTGACATGGATTTCCATCTGCCGTTTGACAGCAACGGGAATGTCTACACTCCGATTTGGTCGCGGTGGATGCGCAACAACCTGGACAGCCTATATGTAGCTCAGGGCGGTAGCCCCCTCGACGGCGTCAGTATGTGGTTCGGTACCAACGACGGCGCCAGGTGGGGCTATTATCAGATGACCCAGTCCTGGATCGAGTTCCTGAGGGACGAGGGCTACGAAATCGAAGAACACCGCTACGGCAGTTACTCGGACGATCCGATAGTTCATGACGAGTACATCTTCGACGTACTCCGGGAGATGCTGATCTTCCACTCCAATAACTTCGGCGATTGATCTGTTCGTAATGATGTCGGCCCGGAGGAGCCAGCTCCTTCGGGCCGTTTTTTTGACAGGAAGCGGCCATGACTACATTCGATAAATACGATCTGATATCAGTCGGCGCGCACCCGGACGATGTCGAGGTCGGCACCGGCGGCGTGCTGATCGATCTGCACCGACGCGGCTACCGCTGCGGTATCGTGATTCTGACCCAGGGCGAGATGGGCACCGGCGGCACCGCCGAGATTCGCGCGCAGGAAGTGAAAGACGCAGCGGCGATACTCGGAGTTGACATCCTGGCGACCTTCGATTGGGGCGACACCAAACTCGAAGACAGCTACGTCCATCGTCTCGAACTTGCCCGCATTATTCGGCAGGCGCGGCCGAGAATCATGCTCGCGCCATACCCGCACGTAGGACACGGCCGTCGACAGTCACACCCGGATCATGTCGCTGCCGGCGTTATCAGTGTCAACGCCACCAACCTGGCCGCGCTGAAAAAAGCTGATTTGACGGGTGAGCCGCACCTGGTCGATCGGGTGTTTCATTATTTTCTGCCGCCGGGGGTGTATCCCAATTTTGTGGTGGACATCACGCCACACTTCGATCAATGGATCCGGGCGCTGTCCGCACACCGCTCACAGTTTCTGAATCCGGAGAAGTCGCGGGACTATATCGATTCCCTGACGCTTATGGCGCGTTCGTTCGGGATGCAGGCGCGGTGCAAGTACGGCCAGGGGTTTTACGCAGTGGAACCGATCGTGGTGGGGGACATCATGTCCTTAGCGGCACCGGATGAGCATTAGGGGGCGCCTTGTCGAATCCGCCCGAAAGCGGGCTGGATTCGACGTACCTCTCACCCCGCCGCCGCGAATGCTTGCTGCAAATCCGCCAGCAGATCGTCCACATGCTCTATCCCCACTGAGAGGCGAATCAGTTTGTCGGTTACGCCGTGCTTTTCACGGATGTCTTTCGGAATGGAAGCGTGGGTCATGGTCGCCGGATGATTGATCAATGATTCGACCCCGCCCAGCGACTCGGCCAGGATAAACTGCTTCGTGGACATCACAAACTTCTTCACGACTTCAAACCCGGCGTCGATCTCGAACGACACCATCCCCCCCGGCAGGGTCATGCCGTTGGGCAGCGGGCGGCCGTCTAAGCCAGGATAGTACACTTTTGATACCCTGGGTACGGTCTGTAAATATGCGGCGATTTTCTGAGCGTTAAGTGAATGCCGTTCCATCCGCACGTGCAGAGTTTTCAAGCCGCGAAGTACAAGCCAAGACTGGAACGGATCGAGCACACCTCCGACCGCATACTGATTAAAGAATATCTTCTCTCCCAGCGTAGTGTCGCGGGTGACAAGCGCGCCACCGATTATGTCGCAATGCCCGCCAAGATATTTGGACATCGAGTGATGGACAATATCCGCCCCAAGATCCAGTGGCTTCTGTATGTACGGTGTCGCAAACGTGTTATCGACTGCGACAAGAATGTTTCGCTTGTGGGCTAATTCTGCCACGGCGCGGATATCGATCAGCTTGAGCAGCGGATTGGTGGGTGTTTCGACCCAGAACAGCCTGGTGTTTGGTTTGAGCGCCTTCTCAAAATCGGCCGGATCACGGCCGTCGACATAGCTGAAATCGAGATTGAACTGCGGCCGGAGCAGCCTTTCGAACAGACGGTGGCTGCCGCCATACAGATCGCTTACGGCCACGACATGATCGCCTGATTTCAGCAGGTGAATTACAGCCGTCACGGCGGCCAGACCCGATGAAAACGCGCGGGCACTGGCGCCGTCCTCGAGCGTCGCCAGCGCTTTCTCCAGTGCCTGGCGAGTCGGGTTGGCCCAGCGGGAATAGACGTAACCGGATTCGTCGCCGGGGAACGTCTCGCGATAGGTAGAACTGGGATAGATTGGGGTCGTGACCGACAGGGTGCCGTCCTCGGGCACCACCCCTGCATGAATGGCGATTGTCTCGGAGTGAAGCTTGCGCGATTGATCGCTCATGGTGAATCCTATTTCAAGAAGCCCTTTTCTCGCATCCAGTCGTCGCTGTACACTTTTGAAATGTACTTTGTTCCGCTGTCCGGCAATATAATCACCACCACCTTGTCGGCGTCAAGCCGGACGCTGTGTTTGAGTGCCGCGGACACTATCGACCCCGATGATCCCCCGGCCAGGATTCCCTCCTTGCGGGCCAGGTCGCGCGCCACCACAAAACTCTCCTCGTCGCCGAGCTGGTACATCGTGTCGATCACCGAAAAATCGATTGTCGGACAAAGCATGTCCTCGCCGATCCCCTCGACCAAATACGTGTGGGGTTCGACCATTGTTTTGTCCTTATGATATTGATAATAGACCGAACCGATCGGATCGGCCGCGACCACTTCGATTTTTGGATTCTTCTCTTTCAGGAAACGGGCCGTGCCCGAGACCGTCCCGCCTGTGCCGACCCCGCCGACCAGGACATCGAGACACCCCCTGGTTTGCTCCCAGATTTCCGGCCCGGTGGTTTCGTAATGGGCCTTAATATTGTCGAGATTGAAGTACTGACCCACCCAGTATGAGTTGGGGGTCTCGCGCGCCAGTCGCTTGCCGGTTTCGTAGTAGCTCTCGGGCGATTCGGGCGGCACCGCGGTCGGGCAAACATATACCTCGGCCCCGTACGCCTTGAGCGTATCGACTTTTTCGCGGGACATCTTATCGGGGATAGTCAGGATCGCCTTGTATCCATGCACCGCGGCGAACATCGCCACCGCCGCGCCGGTGTTGCCGGAAGTGGCCTCGACTATCGTTCCCCCCGGCTTGAGTTCGCCGCGAGCCACCGCCTGCTTGAGCAGGTAGATTGCCATGCGGTCTTTTACTGATCCGGTCGGATTCAGTATTTCAAGCTTGACCAGCATTGTCGCCCTGACCCCGAGCTCGCCGGGGAGCCGGCGCAGCCGTACCAGCGGGGTGTTGCCGACAGCCTGGGTGATGTCGTCGAGGTACTGGATGCCCTTGGCCTTCAATGATTCGCTCATACTGATTGTTATCGTCCTTTCAGTCTCTGGTATTGCACCCTTCGGGTCCCGGCAAGAACACCGCAGGCTTGCGATTTCAGGTCCGGCACTTACCCGGCAAACCCTCGGATGGAGGAGCTACTCAGAGCGGAACAGGCGCAGCCGACTCTCAGTTCGCCGGTTTTTTCGCCGCCGCCCGGAGCTTAAGGAAATTCGTGTGATGCCGAAGAATCCGTTTGACAAGAAAAATGGCAGGTAATAAGCTTTCGCCCAGAAGGGAGAAATGCCCGCCAGGTGGGCGGAAACAGCTCCTGCCGGGCTGGCATTGAGATCAGCCGAACTGCACGACTTTCTTGCATGAGGTATTACAGTGTACTGCGCCAACTGCAGCGAAAAAATCATGGGTGAACCGCTGAAGCAGGGCGGGGAGTTTTTCTGCTCGGTCGAGTGCGCCAATGTCGCCCAGGGGATCGACCCGGATGACCCGTTGGTGTACGAAAACGAAGATTTCGACGAAGAGTTTTTCGAAGAGCCGGAAGGCTGACTGACTGTCCGCCGCTCGGCGGCTCAGTCGCGCGTGATATCGATTATTTGATACCTTAGCAGGCCAATCGGGACCTGTATTTCCGCAATATCGCCTACCCCTTTGCCCAGCAGGCCCGCCCCTATCGGGGACTTGACTGAGATGATATCGTTGTCGACATCGGCCTCTTCCGGCGGCGACAGGGTATAGACAATCTCCTCACCCCGATCCAAATCCTTCACCTTCACCCGGGCGAATATGTAGGCCTTGTCCGACGCGATCTGGTCGGTTTGCAGGGTCCGCACGCGGGAAAGCTTGTCCTGGAGCTCGGCGATCTTCCGTTCGAGGTGCCCCTGGGCTTCCTTGGCGGCGTGGTACTCGGCGTTTTCGGAGAGGTCGCCTAGCTCGCGGGCCCGTTTGATTTCGGCCACTATTCGGGGACGCTCCTCAAACTTGAGTCGCTTCAGCTCCTGCTCCAATTTGATGCGTCCCTCTTTGGTGAGGTAGACCGGCTCTTTACTCATGCGAGGGGAATATAGCGGATTTCCGGAATTTAGGCAAATCTGGCCTACATCCGACGGCTCTTCAGTCCGAATATCACCAGCGATAGTACCAGACCCGGGAAAACCGGCTGCCAGCCCAGCCAGTAGTCTCCCGACGAGCCAGCAAACTTGGACAAGGCCCACACCAGTGACAGACCCCCTGAGGCCAGGATCGAAACCAACGCCCATTGCGGCGGCAGGCGCCGCCTCCCCACGAATGACGTGAACACCGGGATCAACAGAGCCGGCGTTCCGATCGAGCCAAAGGCATACCAGATGTCGATCACCGACCTAAACATCAGCGCCAGTCCAATCGCCAGTAGCATTGTCACGAGCAAGCCGATATGCGTGAAACGGACAATTCTCTCCTCGCCGATCAATCCAAACCGGCGCATGATGTCGTTGCCGAAAGTCGAGGCCGCGATGAACGCGTACGAATCTACTGTCGACATCACCGTCGCCAGCACCGCCAGCAAGAAGATGCCGAACAACCCCGACGGAAGTTCCTGCGCGGCCAGAATCGGGTACGCGGCCACCGGATCGGCGAGTTTGGGGAATAAGGCCATAGCGTAAAGCCCGCACGAGGTTGTCATGAAGTCGAAAACAGCCCAACAGCCTATCGAAATGAATATTCCGTTGCGCGCGACCGACTCTGATTTCGCCGCGTAGCAGCGCTGGAAGAACGCCGGCTCGATCAGGGTCGCCAGCGCGATCACATACCAGACCGCTACATACCAGCCGGAGCGGCCGCCATGCCAGGTGAGATGCGTGTCCGGAACATGATGCACTATATACGACCACCCGCCGTATTTTGAGACGAGGACAGTCACCAGCACGGCGAAACCAAGAAACATGAACACGAATTGAAGAATGTCGGTTCGTACAACGGATCGAAATCCACCCATGTACAGATAGACACCGGACAAAATGGTCCCAAGCACCACGCCAGCCCAGAACGGCCACCCGAATAGCTGCTCGCCGATCGTACCGAGCATCAGCACATACGCGGCAGGAACAGTCATCACGAATATGACCAGCGCGCCGACCGCGGCAGTTCGATCTCCGTAGGCCGCCGCGAGACGATCAGGAATAGTCAGCGCCTGTGACTGCCGCGCCTTCTTCGCGAGAAAAAGAGCGAATAAGAAAGCCGCGAGATAGTAGGGCACACCGAACACGAGCCAGTTAGATACGCCATAGCGGTACGAGTACTCACTGACACCAAGGATGCCGCCGTACCAGGTGGAGACCAGCGACGCTACAAACGCCGGAAGGGTGAGCATGCGCCCGCCCAAGATCACCTCGGCGGTCGGACTATCCGTGCGCAGACGACGGTAGAACCCCACGCCCATCTGTGCGACGAGATAGAGGATGATGAGAGTGTAGTCAGGAAGACTCATTCAGGTACCCATGGCAGGGGCAGACCGGGAGGTCTGCCGCCGACGGAAGCTGAGATTCTGCCGCCCACGGAGCACACTAAAACATCTCCACCTGTACCTGCCCCCAGAACGAGCGCTCCGGCGCGACAAAGTACTCCGCCCAGCCGTCAACCACGACTTGTCCGCCATCATTGTACGCATAGTTGCCCCCGTAGCCTGACGCCTCGTACTTCTTGTCACCCAGATTATCGACTCGCACAGAGAAGGTCACTTTGCCGAGATTCAAAAAGTCCGGTAGGAAATAAGAAAACGACAGCGATGACACCACATACGGATCGAGCGAGAGGCTCTCGACATTCAGCAACTCCATGTAACGCCGTCCCACAAATCGGGTGCGACTAGTCGCACGCCAGTTGCCACGCTCATAGTCCACTACAAAACTCGCCAGGTAGTCCGGAAAATTGACCAGCTTCTTGTCGTCAAAAACAACTCTGTACCCGTCAAGGAACGCCGAATACTCTTTCACCCGGTTGTAATTGTAACTATAGTTGCAACTCAACTTGATAGCTCTGACAGGCGTTGAGGTGGCGGCGAGCTCCATGCCGGAGTGCACCGAACGCTCGGCGTTGGTCGTAATCGGCAGCCCGGTGTTGGGGTTCAAACCACCGTAAGGGATAATCTCATTCCGGAAATCCATCCAGAACAGGTTGGCCTCAAGAGCGAACTTCTCGGAACGATATCGTCCGCCCAACTCAAAATCATACACCCGCTCGTTGTCCATGAGCGGATCACCGAACTCGTAAATGGTCGAGTCCGCGTTGACCCTATCGATCTCCAGCGACGGCAGTATAGTCGGGTCGTTGGCATCATAGATTGCGGCATCGGTCGGCGTGCGCGACGATACTGCGAAATTGGCGAACAGGTCCACCGGCTCGCTCACTTTGTAATTCAGTCCGACACGCGGCGAGAAGAACAGCCAGTCCAGTTCGTAGTCATACCCGCGAAACGCGCCCATCGGCACCTGGTCGAATTTGTAGCGCTGGTAGCGCAGTTGGGCGGTGATCTGTGATGACAGCCGCTCGGTCAGTTTGCTGTGGGTCTGGGCGTAGATCGATCCCGCCCACTTCTTGCCATAGTACTGATAAAACTTGTGCTGGGGCGGCAGCAATCCGGCGATATGCTGCGCCCAGACCACCTGGCCCCAGTGATTCGATTCGAAATAATAGAACGAGCCGCCGAGCGTGTGGGTATGGCGGTCGCGCTCTACCGCGAGGGTGGGATTCCACCCCCACTGGTTCTTGTGCACCCACTGCTGGCGCACCAGGTCGCCCTCGGTGTACGGCTCGCCGGTCGCGGTGTCCACGTCAACCAGCGACGGATCGACATTGTACTCACTGAAGAGGCGCCCGTCCTTGTACTGTTCGTAGAACCCCTTGCCTCGCACGTAGTACAGCGTGTTCGCCAGCGTGAGCTGATCGCTGAGCTGCCACGTGTTGTGGAGGTGGTAATGTGGCTGGTTGAAGTTGTCGGTCTCGTTGGCGTAGGTGAGTACGTTGCCGCGACGGTCCGCAGTGATGGCGGGGCGCGACGCCCCCCCCGAAGCCCCATGCAACTAAAAAGGGCCGCCGTAGACATACAACTCGGTGGTCATGTTGGCGTCGAGCCGCGCCAGCGAAAACGCATACGCCCACCCCTCGTACCAACTGTTCTTGCGGTACCCGCCCGTCTTCTGCTTGGAGAAGCGCCCGGTAAAATGCCAGCGACCGTCAACCAGCCCCGACGAGAACTCGACGCTCTGCTTGTACATATCGGAAATCGATTTGCCGTGGTGCGTGAACTCGCCGTAGCCGAATGTCGCCCGCGAATACCTCAGACGCGACAAACTGCTGTAGGCGACATTGATCGTCCCCCCGAACGACGCGTCGCCGTAGAGCGAGTTGCCCACCCCGCGCTGGACTTGTATATCGTCGATATTGGCCGCGAAATCGGGCAAATCGACAAAATATGTCGCCTGGTCTTCAGGGTCGTTCAGCGGGACACCGTTGATATACGTGGTGATCCGCTTGTCATCGAACCCCCTTATGTTGGCGTACGAATACCCCAGCGGTGCGCCGCCATCGGTATATGTGAAGAAATTGGGGGTCGTTTCCAGCAGCAGCGGGAACTCGCCGACCGTGTAGTCGCGCTTGATCTCATCCGAAGAGAAATCATCAAACGCGATCGGTGTCAGTCCGCCCTGGGCCCGTTCACCACGCACCAGGATGTCGGCGCCGCGATAGAACCGCTCCTGCAGGACCACCACCAGCGGAATCATATCAGCGGCAAACTGGCGCGAGTGATACCCAATGGAAGAGAAGGTGACACGGCTTATCCTTCCCTGCCCCGGCTGCGGCACGGTATCCAGGACGAAGTAGCCGTTTTCGTCGGTCATAGTGCCTACCGACGAGATGTTGGTGACGATTGAGACCGACGGCAGCCCGCGATCGTGCCGGTCGGTCACCTTTCCTTTGATCGCCTCGCCCGAGGCGACCGGGGCGCAAAGCAGGAGCACCCCTGCGATGGTTTTTGTGAATCTCATGACAGTACCTCAACCAAACTGGTGTTTAGTAAGATTCCGTCCTGAGTCGATAGGTATGCCCGCGAGTGCGGACAAGGGATGTAGTCACATCTCCGTTTCCCTACGCCGGTATTACCCGGATCAGGTCGAGGGGGTATGTTCTCAGGCGGTGTTTATTACGCCACCCCCAACGGGATCTGTTTTGCCGAGAGTAAATACGCGCGAACTCAACCCACGCGCAAGTTGAAATTGGATTGCCAGGCGTCCCCGCAAACTCCGTGTGGCAATCACTGTAAAGAAGCCCGCGCGAGCTGCTCCAATTTGCGAATCACAATTAAGATAATTGGTCGCATGTGATGGCGGCAGGTGACAGCCTAATCATATAACCACTTATATAATAACGAGTTACATGGCGTGGTCAGCTTGTTACGATGGTTCGTTCTAGTGCTATGTCCCATGTTTAGCTTGCATTAATATTGAGGAGGTGATATCTTTCTTTTTTCACGAAAGGAGATACCCTATGTCTCGTGGTCGCCCTGTTCCGCCGGTTCTTGTCACCCCCGCGGTTCGTCAGCAGCTCGTTGCCATGACCCAGTCTCGCAGCCTGCCCCATGC
>JBFMGC010000045.1 GCA_040752815.1 Candidatus Zixiibacteriota bacterium | reverse complement strand
TTTGGGGTTGACAAGGCTCATCCAGACGTTCTTGGAGACGATTTGGCGAGATCCCGGGTGCTTTGGTGTCAGGACAACACACTCGTAGCACACGAGGCCGTCCCAAATCAACCTATGGGACAGCCTCGGGAGGTCTGCCGCTCAAGGTATGCCCCTAGGGACCTGGCGCACCTGGCGGCGATTCTTCCGTCGAACCAAGTCGGCCCGCGGGCGTTTCAAAAACAGTTGACTTTCCTGCTCGGCGACGCTATCGGATGCGAATGGCGCTAAACTCCAATTGACGGAGACACGATGAAACCGATTTGGATACTGGTACTGGGTGTTCTTTTTGTCGGCAATATCGCCGGCGGCTATTTGCTTTATAAGGCCATTAAGCTGCGCGACGAGACCCGGATGCTGCACAAGATCATCGAAGATCTTACCCGCAAAAACCGCGACCTCACAGCCGACTATGCCGGACTAAGTGTCTATGCCGAGCAAAACCGTGAACTGCTCGCGTCGACCACGCCTGAAGAGCGCAAACAGATGTGCGTCCTCTACGGTGCGTCGATCACCAAAGGCTTCAACGCCGACAGTCTGGTTCCGGGCCACAAGTTCATCAATCGTGGTGTCGGCGCTCAGTCGAGCACCCAGCTCCTGGCGCGGTTCTCGTCGGACGTGCTCCAACTTCAGCCGGGGAGAGTAGTAATCAAGATTTGCGCAGGCAACTTCAGTCCTAATGTCGACAGCCGAATGATCTGGGACGAATTCGAAACGATGGCACTGACCGCTAGGGCGCGCGGTATCGAGCCGATTGTGGCCACGATCATTCCGGTGACTCGCCGCGGCGAGGAGTACCCCGGCTACAGCATGAACGAAGAGACCCGTCGGTTCAACGCTCGCGCCAGAGAGTTTGCCCGGCAGCACGGCTTCAAAGTGGTCGACTATTACGCGGTTACATCGGATCTCGACGGTTTTCTCCCGGACGACATGGCCCGCGACGCCATCCATCCCAACGCTATCGGCTACGCCAAAATGGCGGAGGCATTCCGCGCCACCATGCACTGACCGGACGTGGCCCACAGTGCACGTAGAGATCAGCGTGTTACACGCAATGCCGCCGCCTCGGGGAGTGTTGAAAGACCATCGGGTACGTCATCGCCAGTCCCGACCGCGCTTCGCGGACGGGACGTGGCGATCTCTCCTGCAACTATCTAGTGCCCCAACAACTAATATTTGCTGATTCCGTGCGCGGCAGAGCCTGCCCCGGACTTGATCCGGGGTCCTCGTCTGCCCGTGTATCGAAGAAGGATCTGGATGCGGCAGACCGGGAGGTCTGCCGCCCACGATTAGGAGTCATTAGTTGGGAAGGCACTCCGTGCTGAGATTGCCGCGCTACGATGCGACCGCTTAGACGCGGCGCATCTCTGCTCGCAATGGCCCTACGATGGGCGTTTTCAACAGCCGCCTCCAGGACGATGATCGAAACACGGTCTCCCCACGCCTGATTCAAAAAAAGAAGAGCCCCGGTCCGCCAAGGCGGACGGGGCTCTTCCATATTGGCTTGTCAGCCAACCTCGAAGACGATATTCCTTACTTCAGGAACACTGCCTTCTTGGTGTCGCTGAAGTTCCCGGCTGTCAGCTTGTAGAAGTAGACACCCGAGGACACGTCAGAAGCATCCCAAATCACCGTCTGGAACTCGTCATTGGCAACACCGGAGAAGCTCTCCACGAGCTGACCCGTGATGTTGTAAATGTTCAGTTTCCACTCAACACCGATGCCCGGGATCGCAATGTCGATCTTGGTGCTCGGGTTGAACGGGTTCGGGTAGTTCTGGCTCAGCGAGAAGTCGGCCGGTACAACCTTCGCCACCACGGGCTGACCCATATCGGTAGCGAATTCGGTCTTGACGACCTGGCCGTCAACACGCAGGAAGGTGCCGGAGAAGCTGTTGCCCTCACGGCTCCACACCAGGATATTGGTGTTCTCACCATTGTAGCCGTACACCATCTCCATGTTGCCTGCCAGCAGGGTCGGGGTAACGTCGCCGGAGACGACAATGTAGCCCGCGCCCATCGGCCGATCGACACTGAAGATGCCGCCGCCGTAGGTGATTCTGGCCGCAACCGGCGAGATCTTGTCATACGGCAGAGCGTCGCCGACGATTACACGGATCAGGTAAACCAGGTCCGCCACCGACAGGGTGATACCGTCTTTGTTGGTATCGGAGGCCGCAATCGAACCCTCAACGTGGGTACCGAAAGCCGCCAACCCGTTGATGAAGTAGTTGGTGAACATGACCGCGTCGGCAATTTCGTACGCGATGCTGTTGAGGTTGATATCACCCACCGCGTCGATCGAGTCGGCGCAGATGAGGTCAAGACCGCCGTTGCGGAAGTGAACCAGGCGCCACGGACGACCCTTCTGCGTGAAAACGTCGCATTCCGGAGACGGCGCACCGGTCAGAGTCGGCATGGTCTGATCCAGGCCGGTGATATCGGTGAAGATCGGGTCTCCACCCGGATCGAAGCCGGCGAAATCCCACACGTATTCAGACATGTAGAAGATCGCACCGTCGCGGCTGGAGAGACCGTTGTCGGCACAGTCGTACCAGATGAAGCGGATGGGAGCGAACTGGCACTCCAGATTGGCGTCGTTAGAAACCAGGAAGTGCAGTGAAAACAGCTCCATACCCGGCTCGACCGACCAGCAGGTCGGGTGATGGGCCAGGTTTCCGCCGGTGGTCTCGCCCAGGGCGACCACTCTCACAACACCGCTCGGGCAGGCGCCCGGACCGCAGTTACCATACGGGCCGAACCGATAGGTGAAGTACTCCCACTCACAGTCGGTGAGGAAGGAGCCTTCGTCGGCGAACTGCAGAATCATGGCGGAATTGTCATACTGGATCAGAATGTCAAAACCGCCGATCTCAGCATTAAAGAAGCTGATATCGGAGATCGTGACCGGCACTACCACAGGCTGGCCAATGAAGACCCTTTCGGCCTTGGCAATGTGAACCTGGAGCAGGTAGACCGTGACCTGGAAGGTCACCGTGTCGGCGTTGTTCGGGGCGCATTCGCAAATCGCAGCACCGTCATTCACTGCAACAGAGATATTGAACACGCCGCCAAACGGCAGATCCAGGCCGGTATCCCAAACGAGCTCACCGGTGTTGGCGTCAACAGTCGGTGGGGTCTGAGGATAGCTCCAGCCAACCAGATTGTAGAACGGACCATACGGACCCGGATCGGGATCTACGGCATCGATGTCATACGAGAAGGTCTGCCCGTAGTTGATCTCGTTCGTAGCAGCCGGAACGTCGGTAAACGCCGGCGGGTTGTTGGTCACGCAGATTCTGAAAGGCGCAGATAGATCCTGGGCCTGGCAGTTGTCGCGGACACCGACAATAATGTCACCGTCGTACTGGCAAACCTGGGCGCCGGTCGGCGTCCAGCTCAGGGTATTGCCGACAACAGTCATGCCCGCGGGACCCTGCTGTAGGAAGAAAGTCAGGGTTTCGCAGCCATTGGCCACATCGTCATCAGTCGCGGTCAGAGTCCTCTGGAAGAGGGTGCCATGGAGAATGGTAAACGGACCGCCGGTGATGTCGCCGACTGTCGGATCGTCGTTGGCAACGCTGATCGTGCCGGAAGTGACTGCGGCTAACCGAATGTCGCCGGTGCCGGCATCGACAAACTGGGTCTGAATGACACCAAAGGGCGGGGCGCTGGGCCAGATGGCTCCTTCAATGTCAACCGTGCCCGAGCAAACGTTCTTCGTGCGGAAGTTGATCGTAGCGACAGCACGACCGGTGCCGGCGCCATAATCTTCACTCGGGTCACCACTGGTGTTTATAGCGGCAAAACGGATCAACGGATACTGGGTCAGGTCGATGAACCGATCGGTCAGAACACCGGCCGGCAGATTCCAGGTGACCGTTACGTTTTCGATAACCGTATTGTTGGTTGCTTGCAGCACAACCTCGAGAGCGCTAATCGGCGCATCGATATTGGCTGTAACCGTGGCTGACTGGTCGACGCAGCGCAGAAGTCCCGGCTTGTCCTGGACAATGACCGCGTCGGCGGCCAACAATGTTGACGAAAGTGCCACTATAAAGGAGACTATCAGCAAAGAATGAAGCGTTCTTTTATGCATCATTTAATGCTCCTTTAGTACTCAACTAAACTTAGAGTTACCGGCAATTGCCTCGCACATGATGCAAAGTGCGCAATCGCCAATGATGACCGAATACCCGATGCCATCGGGACTCGGCATTGACCCTTTCCAAGTAGAGTGGCGAGATTCCAGACGGACCCACAAACTCGTGATCCCCGGCCCCCGCTCAATCTCTCTGGAACTGGTTCAGAGAAAGACGTATAGAATTAGCAAAACCGCAATGGGTACAAAACACCCTTGACAGCTTCGTAATTTTCTGAAACGATCTGGTTACGGGCTTGAGTACTGGCAACCTTAAGTTTAACTTAACGTTACCGAAGGTGCTGGGGACTCAAAACAGAAGCGTTCATCACACAACTATTTCCCTAGACGGCTCCATGATAAGCAGTACCCCCTGTTTTGTCAAGACTTTTTTTGAGTTTTCTAGCGAAAAGTCGAAATACTACAGCTTGTAGTAATAAGAACTGGGGCGTGTGCGCGGCAGACCTCCTGGTCTGCCCGGTTCGCTGGCTCGTGCGCGGCAGCGCCTCCGGACACTGGTAGGGCAGAACCCATGGGCCGCTCGCGGAAGCGAGCAGCCGGCGGTTCTGCCATCGCCCGGTGTCGGGGACCCCGTCACGGCGGACAGACGCGAAAGTCCCGACCTACGGCTCAAAAGGCGTAAACCAGATTGCTTGTCAAAAGAACCAGGCGGCTGTTTTGGTCGGGGTTGTCGTGCCACTCCCAGTCGACCGAGAGGAGCACGTTGAGGCTCAAACCATTAGCCGGGGTCCAGTCGCCCAGCAGACTCAGCCGTTCGAAAACGAAATCGGAATAGGAGGTTTGGTCGGTCCCTACCTCGCGCCGATCCCGGACACCAGCCACAGTCTCAAGCGACCCAAAGACTTGGCTTGGGCGGATGAAATCAAACTGCGCCTTGATACCGTATTCAGTGTAATCCTCCGCAATCAGATACGACTCGGTCTGGGATTCGCGCAGAAGTTCGAGCCGTGGCCCGGCGGCGATCGATCCGGACTCGCCGGTCAGTCCGGCCATGACACACGTTTCGATACGACGGTAGGTGCTGGTTAGGTAACTCGTTGTATCAAAGGCGATTAGTTCAAGCTCTATCTCCTCGCGGGCAAAAAAACGACGGCTCAGATTATGGCGGTTACGCAGGTCGAGATCCCAACGTCCGTAATCGTCGAGATTGCCACTGCGATTGTAATCCCTTGACTCATAGCGGGATAGTATGTCG
Organism: Candidatus Zixiibacteriota bacterium; assembly: GCA_040752815.1. Classification (NCBI taxonomy): domain Bacteria; kingdom Pseudomonadati; phylum Candidatus Zixiibacteriota; species Candidatus Zixiibacteriota bacterium. The sequence goes on along the minus strand of JBFMGC010000045.1, from coordinate 18,704 downwards.
ATCTCACCGCTCGTGTAGAAGCCAAGAAACGAGGCATCGAGGCCGATACTCTGGTATTCCTGCTCAGGCGAATCGGGCACATGTCTTCTCGTGAAGAACCCGGAAAAAGAGAGCAGCGAATAATTGCTCGTGGTGTAAGAGGTCCCAATCTCGCCTGTGAACCGACGATAGTTGAATGCTCCCGTTTCGACCGAGTCAAAACGAACAAACTCGGCTTTGCCCCGGGTCCACAGGCTGGTCGACAGGGTTACCGGATAAGCCAGTTTTACCCGGCCGCTACCGGTGAGGTATCCGGGGTCCGCTTCGCCGACTTCCGGGGTGCCGTCGCGCCAGTCCACCTCTGAATTCCAATCCAAGCGGAAAGGACCGAATGCCGGGCGATGATTCCAGTAGCCGCGGAGCCGGTAGCTGTCCTCGGTTTGTTCGTAGAAACCGTCGAGTTCGAGCCGGTAATCCTCTAAGGGGATATAGCCGATTCGGACCTGGGCCTTGAGGTCATCGAGATAAGTCGTTTTTAGGGCGGTGGTTATCTCAAGGGAATCCGCGCCGGCCTGGGCCAGACTGTCCAGAAAAAACTCCTGGGAGAAGAACTCATAGCCGACCCCGGCTTTCAGCGACAGCCCCGGCCCGGAGAGCGTGCTCCCGGGCAAGCCGGCGGCGATCGCCATCGCAACAAGCGCGGCCAGGCTAAAGGTGCGCAAGCATTCTCCCGGTTACCTATCTCTCTCCGCTGAGGTAGCGCTGCGCCTGGCGCAGGGCGATTTGGGCCGCCTGAAGGGACAGTTGCGCCGACTCGATGCGATCCTCCGCCAGATGTTGCCCGGCCAGGCGAAGCTGCTCCGAGGCCTGCCGCAGCAGTTCTTCGGCCGCCGTGCTCCCGGCCCCCGGGCCGGCCGCCCTAAGCTGCTCCCAAAGTCGGTCCAGTTCCGAGTTAAGGCGGTCGTGGCGTAGCCGAAGGCGGTCGCCGGACTGGCATTCGCGGGCCGCTTTGCGGGCCGATTCGCGGGCATGGCCCAGGGCGGTCAGGGCGGCCCGGATTTGGTTTTGAGCGTGAAAATCGCGGGCCTGTCCCAGCGATCGCTCGGCCTGCCCCAGAAACTCACGGCCGGCTTCCGAGTCACAATCGGCCACCTGTTCGCGGGCGTATTCCAGAAGGCGCTGGACATTCTCCAGGCGGTACTGAAAACTCTCGCCCGCCTGCTCACCCAGTTGGGCCAGGCTGGCCAATCGGCGGATGGTCTGCTCCACCTGTTCTACCAGCTTGGCGCAGGCCAGGAACCGTCCCTGGCGGTAAAACTCCCACGCCTGGGCCAGGTAGTAGCGGGCCTGGTCGACCAGCGTGCTCATGGTCGGATTGAGCGGCGTAGGGAGCTCGTCGCGGACCCGCTCCAGGTTGTCGTGCGCCCGTTCCAGCCTGCCCTGGAGCACCCCCTCGAGTTGTTCGGCCTGACGGCTGATCGAGATCGCCAGACTGGCCTGTTCGCGGGCTTTGCGGGTAAGGGAGATGCAAAGCAGATAGGTGCCGCCGTCAAACGCCCGACGGGCGCCGCTCTGCAACTGCTCCGCTTGTTCGAGCGCTCGAGCGGCCAGGGCATTGCCGGAGCTTTGCACCGCCATCCGGGCCTGGGCGATGAGATCATCGGTGCGCTGGAGTTCGTATCTGAGCTGCTCCCGGTTCTGCTGGGGATCCCCCTGTGCCACCACCCCGTCCGGCATGGAGACGAATAGCGCCAAGCCTATCGTGAATATCAGTAGCTTTCTGATCATATTATACGCCTCTTTTCAGCCAGAGAAGCCACAAACCGGGTGCCGTATCTATCGTCCATCCTATGTTCTTGTTAATCAACTAATTATCGCCAGCACTGCCACTCTTAACCAAGCTGAGCTGTACGAAACGGTACATCTGATGACCCGATCGGCCCATACCTCATGAGCCGCCTTTCTTGCCGTGCCACCGGGAGCATGGTCCGTGCTCCCGATCAATTGGGAGCACGCCGCGGTTCTACGTCTCAAGGCCATGCGCCCTCATTCGGCTGTACAGCCGCCGCCGCGTGATTTTCAGCAGCCGGGCAGCTTCGGTTTTATTCCCTTTTGCCTGGTCCAGGGCGGCCAGAATCATATCTCTCTCCGACTGGTCCAGCCCGCCGCCCGATGACCGTGATTGTGCCGGGCCTATCGGTGCGGTGTCGGCCTCCAACGCAAAGTGTTCCGAAGTCAGCGGCCCGCCGCCTGAGAGTATCACTGCCCGTTCGAGGACGTTTCTTAGTTCGCGGATATTCCCCGGCCAGTCGTAAGCGAGAAAGAGCTCTCGGACTGACGGATCGAGTTTGGGCTGGGCCAGCCGCCGTTCGCGGAGGAAATGCTCGGCCAGTTCGATTACGTCCTCGCCGCGGTCCGCCAGGGGCGGCAGTTCGATCGGAAACACGTTAAGCCTAAAGTAGAGATCCTCGCGGAAGCGCCCGGCGCGGGTTTCGTCCTTCAGGTTCTTGTTGGTCGCCACAATAACGCGCACGTCGGCATCGACCATGTCCACTCCTCCGACCCGGACCAACCTGCGCTCTTCGAGCACTCGAAGCAGCTTGGTTTGCACCGGCAGGGCGATCTCACCGATTTCGTCGAGGAAGATCGTCCCTTTATCAGCCAGTTCAAAGCGGCCGAGCTTGCGCGATACAGCCCCGGTGAAGGCTCCTTTCTCATGCCCAAAGAGCTCCGATTCCAGCAGGGTCTCCGGCAAAGCGGCGGCGTTGACCGCAATAAACGGCCCCGCCTTCCGGCTGGAAAGATCGTGAATCATTCGCGCGGCCAGTTCTTTGCCGGTGCCGGAGCGGCCGGTAAGGAGGACGGTAGCATCGGTGGGCGCTACCTGTTCGATCATCCGGCGGAGTTTTGACGCGGCGGGCGACGAGCCGATCAGTTCCCGCGAAAGCTCAGCCCTGGCCGCCTGTTGGAAATGAGTGGCCAGCGATGCCGTTTTCCGCTTCTCGGTCAGCCGCTTGACCAGGATGACCAGCTCGTCAAGCGCAAACGGCTTGATGAGATAATCGGCGGCCCCTTTCTTCATGGCTGCTACCGCGGTTTCGGCGGTGCCGTAAGCGGTCATCATGACAACGTCGCAGTCCCCCCTCTCGAGCGCCTTGTCCAGCACCTCCATCCCCGATATCTGGGGCATGGCCAGGTCGGTGATGACCAAATCAAAGGAATGTTTCGCGATCAGGGCGAGCGCTTCATGGGGATCGACAGTCGTAGTCACCCGGTACCCTTCGTCCTCGAGCGCGCCGCAAATGAGCGACGTCATCTTGGGTTCATCGTCGACAACAAGTATGCTTGCCATACGCTACTTTCTGGCTGCCTTGGGCAGGCGGATCATGATCTCGGTACCTTGTCCCGGTTGCGATTTCAGTTTGATCTCGCCGCCCATTTCGATGACAATCGTCCGGCTCAAATACAAGCCCAGACCTGACCCGGACTGCTTCGTAGTATAGAACGGCGTGAACACCCGGCGCTGCTCCTTTCGCGAGAGGCCGCCGCCGCGATCGATCACGCTCATCTGTACGAAGGTGCCGTCTTCGTTTGCGGTAAGTCCGACCGCAACCCGCCTGCCCGCTGCCAGGCAGGACTCGACACCATTGAAAAGCAGGTTGAGAAGCACCTGCCGCAGAGAACGGGCGTAACTGACCATGGACAGTTCTGCCGGCACATCTTGGCCCAGCCAGGTAATCTCCTGTCCCGCATATTTCTCGGCGAGATGTTTTCGCACGCCGACAACCAGTTCGTGGAGGTTGATTTCCGACGGTTGTTCCGATTTGAGAAGCGAGCCGCCCGCGCGGGCGAACTCGAGATAGCCGGTGACTATCTCGTTGAGGCGGTCGACTTCTTCCATGACAAAACCGGCCTCGCTTTGGGCCGTCTTCTTTTGAAGCCGTTCGGCCGAAGCGCGGATGATCATGAGCGGGTTGCGAAGTTCATGTGCGACCACCGCCACCATCCGACCCAGATGGGCGTGGGTTTCGCCGAGAAAGAGCTTTTGCTCGGCGGCGTTTATTCGCCTCTGCCACCAGAGGAATATGAGGCCGAGCACCAGCCCGGCCAACAGCGAGAACCCCGAGGCATAATAGAGGTTGTGGCGAAGCTCGGTGAGAGAATCGAAATAGTCGACACTGGCTTCCACTCCCACCACCGCCACAACCACATTGTCGCCGCGGAGTAGCGGTGCAAACGCTGATTTCAGATAGAGATCTCCGCTGCGATAGGTGGGGGTCAGGCAAACGCCGGCGGTGAGGCCGAACAGGACCGAGTCGATACGGCCGGCGTGGATCTCGGAGAGGAAGTAGGTTGAATCTGATTCGAGCGAAGTCGTAGCAAGGTAGTAATAGTCTTCATCGAGAATGAACACCTCGGAGAGCGAATCTGACTGCCGCACCTGTTCCATGACCGAGAGCGCGCGGAAATAGGCGTCGAGACTGCCGTAGCACAGGCTGTCCACCTGTTCGGGCGGGAAGCTGATGCTCGCCCCTGAGGCCACCGCCGCCAGCCGACGCCCGAGCTGGTCCTCCAGCATCTGCTCAGTGCGCTGGTAGTTAACCCACCAGACCAGATTGACCAGCACAATCAGGAGGACTGTGAAGAGCGCTATGAGAATGAACTTACCGGTTGAGTAAGTCATGGGCCAAAGATTCGGTCCGGGCGGCGGGAATCAACAAAAGAGGTGACCAGGTAGCTTTTCGTTTGCGGCGTGGTCGGCCTGTTTCGTAGTGCGCCAATGCCTCGCGTTGTGTGCGCGGTAGACCCTGCCCCGGATTTGATCCGGGGTCCTCGTCTGCCCGCCCCTCGCAGCTTATCGGTGGCAGACCGGGAGAGGCTGCCACCCACATCAACTCGACCTACTTGCCCTCGTGACCGCAACCTCGTATCATTGCGTAATTGATGGCGGGTTTCCGCCGCGGCGGACCCTCATAAACGTGCCCGGCAGATGTCCTCATCTGCCGGATAACGGAGGTTTGATATGTCATTGTTTCGCGTTCCCGAACCCAAAAACGAACCGGTGCGTGATTACGCCCCCGGCTCGGCCGACCGCGCCGCGCTGGTCAAGGCGATCGCCGAGCTGAAAGCGCATCCGATCGAGATAACGTCGATAATCGGCGGCAAGGAAATCAAGGGCGGAAAGAAAATCGAAATCCGCTGCCCGCACAATTTCAAGCAGCTGCTCGGCTACTACTACCAGGTCACTCAGGCCGAGGTCAAACAGGCGGTCGACAGCGCGCTCGAGGCGCAGATCACCTGGGCGCACATGCCGTGGGAACACCGCGCCGCCATTTTCCTCAAAGCGGCCGATCTACTCACCGGGCCGTATCGTCACATATCGAATGCTGCCTGTATGCTGGCGCACTCGAAGACGATTTTTCAGGCGGAGATCGACGCGGTCTGCGAGCTGGCCGATTTCTGGCGCTTCAACGCGTACTACATGCAGCAGATTTACGAATTTCAGCCGGCAAGCAGCCCGACTGTCTGGAACCGGACCGATCATCGCCCGCTCGAGGGGTTCATCTTCTGCGTCACGCCGTTCAATTTTGTCTCGATCAACGGCAACCTCCCCACGGCGCCCGCCATGCTCGGCAACGTATCGGTCTGGAAACCGGCGTCGACCGCGGTGTACACGTCGTATTTCATCATGAAGATCCTGCGCGAGGCCGGTCTGCCCGACGGCGTCATCAACCTGATTTTCGCGCGCGGCGCCGATGTCGGCGATACGATTCTGAAGAACGAACATCTCGCCGGCATTCATTTCACCGGCTCGACCGGCGTGTTCCAGAACATGTGGAAAACGGTCGGCGAGAATATCGCAAAGTATCGTTCCTATCCGCGCATTGTCGGCGAGACCGGCGGCAAGGATTTCATTGTGGCGCATCCGACCGCCGATGTGGAATCGCTCGCGACCGCAATCACGCGTGGCGCGTTCGAATATCAAGGCCAGAAATGCTCGGCGGCCTCGCGCGCGTACATTCCGAAATCGCTCTGGCCGCGCGTGAAGGATTTGCTGGCCAGGCAGGTCAAGAGTATCAAGATGGGTGATCCGGAGGATTTCACGAATTTCTTCAACGCGGTGATCGATGAATCGGCGTACAAGTCGATTGTCGAGTATATCGATTTCGCCGCGAAGGCCAAAGACGCTGAGTTCCTGACCGGCGGAAAGTATGATATGTCGAGCGGGTATTTTATCGAGCCGACGGTGGTTGTTACCACCAATCCTGATTTCAAGCTGCTGCAGGAGGAGATTTTCGGCCCGGTGATGACGATTTATGTCTATGACGACGCACAGTACGCCGAGACGCTGCACCTGTGTGATCGTACATCGCCGTACGCGCTGACCGGCGCGGTGTTCGCAACTGACCGCAAGGCGATCATGCTGGCGGAGCGGACGCTTCGCAACGCGGCGGGGAATTTCTACATCAACGACAAACCGACCGGCGCGGTGGTGGGCCAGCAGCCGTTCGGTGGCGGACGGGCGTCGGGGACGAACGACAAAGCGGGCGGCATCCAGAACATGCTGCGCTGGACCTCCCCGCGGTCAATCAAAGAGAACTTCGTCCCGCCGAAGGACTATAGGTATCCGTTTATGGGGTAGTGGGATCGAAAAACAACGATCGGCAGGGCTCCATCCCTGCCGCATAAACGTGCCCGGTCCGCCGCAAGGGATTCGCATCTGCCGGGTGATAGCGGGTTCGATACGGCCCCACCCTACAGAACTAGTGCCATTCCAACTAATATCTCCTAAATAGTTTTAGTGGGGCATTGGGGCGGGCGTGTTTTCTATTCCGCCAGGTCAGGTAGCGGTAAATGCGGCGTCGGCGGGAAGTTTTCACGTGGGCGCGATGCTCATCCTATCCTCAAGCGGATGGGCCACCGAGGTTGTGTTTTTGCGTGAGACATGCTCATCCCACCCGCGAGCGGGTGGGCCACCGAGGTCGTGCTTATCCCTGCACGTCCACTAACTCGACACGCGCGCGCCCAGCACTCGGACTGACCTCGAGAACCATGCCGACACCGGGCGCATAATACTTGAATTCCCGCGCGCCGGGCGAGAGCGGGGAGTACTCCATAGTCTGGAGCGCCCCCTGGAACCTGCCGAAGGGGACCGTTACGGTCTTACTGAGACTGAGCACCTGGGCGGCGTCCTCGGCTACATCCTCGGCAAACTCCTGCCGATACTTCATGCCGATCCGCGGCTCAGCCAGCATGACAATTCCCGGAGTCGCACTGTTCACACCCGCTTCCCATGAACCCTCGGTGCTGACAACCTCTCCGCCCAAAATCTCCCTGGAGTCCTCGCCGAAGTACCAGACGTTGCCGTCCTGGTCCTGGGCATACCAGTCGTAGGTGTCTTCTATCAAATTCCCGCCGAGAAACACCTGGTCATGAACCACCGTAGTGGCGACACCCAGGATCGTCTTGGTCTCCGAAAGGACCTCGACAACGATGGTCTCGTGGCCCTCGTCGGTGTCGGCCTCATAGCGAAACACCCTGCCCGGAGCAAACCCCAGATAAGAATTGGTGATTCCAGCTACGAAAGCGGCGGGATCCGAGGGAAACTCGGGTGGGCTAAGGGGGGATTGGCTCTGGTTTAGTGCTGACATGGAGCCAACCGACGACGTCGGACTGCCGGTATCGCCTCCGCATCCGAACAGGAGTGTGCCGGATAGCGCGGCGAACGCCACAACCGGGGCTACCTTGAACATAGAAACCTCCAGTGGTTTTCGGTTCACTGAATTATGATCCGCCGACTTCGACACGGCTCGATATTCGAGTCGATCAGTCGAATTTCAGCGGCGTTTGTTCGATAGCAAAGTTGTTACGTCGGCCTCGAAGTCGGGCAATAAGCAAAAATGAAGTAATACGATCTATATACGACGGCCACCCTGGGCCGTGATGTTTCTTGTACCGTCCCGGGCGAGCAAAGTTCCGAAGGAACGACCCGCTGTAAAGGGGGTCCGGCTACTGTAGAACCGCAACAACTATTATTTGGTAATTCTGGAAGGGGCAGACCGGGAGGTCTGCCGCCCACGAGGAACGTCCATCAAAACACCAACCGCACCCCGAACTGGTTTACCGGCTCAGGCTCAAATGTGGAGATTACCCTCTGTACATTCAGGCTCACGAACGGCGTTATCGGCTTGACTATCGACAGCTCCATGTAATGATCCCGCGACAGTCCAGCAGCGAAATGGGAGTTGAAATCGGCCGTAAACTCGAAACTGAAATCGGTCCAGACCCTGAACGCGTTGATCGCGATCACCTGCAGGGTGCGGCCACGGTCCTGACCGGTGTCATCGTAGTTTTGGTATAACGATACCTGGTTGGAAATCGGATAAAAGCCGATCTGTCCCGACTTTGACTCGAGTGTGGGGATCACACCGGCCGACAGATCGACCGGCGAGATCAATGGCGCTACTACCACGCAGACGAGCGAAACAAGCTTGCGCATGGCGATTCTCCTCAAATAAGTCAGGGTCCGCCCCCGGTGGACGAATCCCGACATGGATTGTTCCGTCAGGCCCAGTCGCGGCCGGTTGCCTGACAGGTTCTATCTATGTTCCACGATCAGCGGCAGGCCGGCGAGGGGTGCGGATACTCCCTCTACCCCACCACTTTCAAGCGGGCGTATTTGGCCATGATCTTCTTGGCCCCCAGGCCGCTAAACATAATCTCAAGGCGTAGCGAGTCGCCGAAACCCTCAGACTTGACGATCTTCCCACGCCCGAATGTCGGGTGCTCCACCAATCGACCCGGCCGCATCACCTCGTCGCCTTCATACTCATAGTGCACACCCGTTCTCGGTGCGGCGGTACGAGTGAATCCATTGGTCGACAAGGGTACGCCCCCATTCACGGTGGCGGGGCGGTAGCTGCGAAGATCGTACACGTCGATCAAATCTTTAGGAATCTCGTCGATAAACCGCGACGGCGCCGATATCACTTCACCGAACCTGAACCGGCTGGCCGCGCTGGACAAAAACAGCTTGTGTCGCGCCCGCGTGGCGCCGACATAGAACAGGCGACGTTCCTCTTCAAGCTCCGCCGGCTCGGTCAGGGTACGCTGCAGCGGGAAGAGACCCTCCTCCAGCCCGACCAAAAATACCGTCGCGTATTCCAGACCTTTGGCCGAGTGAATGGTCATCAGGGTGAGCTTGTCTTCGATCTCATTGTAGGAATCGACATCGGTGTATAGCGAAATCTCGGCCAGGTAATTGTCAAGGTGGGCCTCACCGTTGGCGCGCGCAAAAGTCACCGCGCCCTCAATGAACGCCTCGATATTCTCGACCCGGCTCGGGCCGAGCACCGCATCCTCGCTCAGCAGATGAGTAATCAGTCCGATTTCTGAAACCAAATCCTGTGTCAGAATGTCGATCGGCGTGGTATCCTTGACAGCGCGATACTTCTCGACCAACTCCACAAACGAGCTGAGTCGGTTTGATTTCGATGACAGCTCACCGTCGGATCTGTGCGTGCGGGCGATCTCATAGTAGCTCTTCGATTGACTCCGAGCCAACTGGTTGATCTGATCGATCGTCTTCTGGCCTATCCCACGCCGTGGATAGTTGATTATCCGCTCGAACGCGACATCATCGGACGGGTTGGCGATCAGCTTGAGATACGCCACCAGATCCTTGATCTCTTTACGCTGATAGAACGAAACGCCGCCGACTATCTGGTAGGGGATGTTCCGTCGCCGGAGTTCCTCCTCGAAAGCGCGCGACTGCGCGTTGGTGCGATACAGCACCACCATGTCTTTGAGATCATACCGCGCTCGCGAGGTGGTCACCCGATCGATTACAGCAATGGCCTCGTCCTCGGCCTTATCCACCCGCAGCAGTTCCAGTTTCTCGCCGCCGTGGTAGTCGGTCCAGAGCGTCTTCCCCTTGCGCATGGAGTTGTTTTTGATTACCGACGAGGCGGCATCGAGAATCACCTGCGTGGAGCGGTAGTTCTGCTCCAGCTTGATAATCTTCGCGCCGGGGAAGTCCTGCTCGAACTCGAGAATGTTGCGGATATCGGCGCCGCGCCAGCCGTAAATAGACTGGTCCTCATCGCCGACCACGCACAGATTCTGATGTTCGTCAAGCAGGTATTTCAGCAGCAGGTACTGAATGTGATTCGTATCCTGGTACTCATCAACCATGAGGTACATAAACCGCTGCTTGTAGCGGCGCGCGAGGGTGGGATCGCTTTGCAGAAGCCAGACAGTATTGAACAGCAGATCGTCGAAGTCCATCGCCTCGCACTGGCGGAGGCGGCTCTGATAAAGCAGGTACAGCTCGGCGGTACGGGTCTGAAAATACCCTGACGCCGAGCGCATGTACTCTTCGGCGCTGGTGAGCTTGTTCTTGGCGTCGGAGATCTTACGCAACTGGCCTTTGACTGGAAACTGGTTTTCCGAGAAGCCGAGTTCCTTGACACACTTCTTCAGGAGCGAGAGCGAATCGTCCTGGTCGAAAATCGTGAAGCTGCTCTTGTAGCCGATCCGTTCGGCCTCACGGCGCAGGATGCGCACGCAGAACGAATGGAAGGTCGAGACGTTCATCCGCTCGATTCCGGCACCCATAAGCCGGGTGACCCGTTCTTTCATCTCCCCGGCGGCCTTGTTGGTAAAAGTGACTGCCATGACCTGGTGCGGCTCGGCAAGCCGCTGAGTCAGTATATATGCCAGCCGTCGCGTGAGTACCCGGGTCTTGCCGGAGCCGGCGCCGGCGATAACCAAAAGGGGGCCGTCGGTAGTGGTAACCGCCTCGCGCTGGCGGTCGTTGAGGTCGTCAAGAAGTCGGTTCATAGGGCTTTCGAATATAGCAATCGTGGGGAGCCACACAAGTAGTAGCCAAAAAATGTGTGGACTTGCTGCCTGTTGTAACGCAGATTAAGTCCTAACTGCTGGCATTATGGATTAGGAGTGACATTGCCACGACGAGGCAGGAAATCTAACAATGAAAACCGCCGATACGGGATTGGCGAATGGTATGGCAGACTCGCCGACTGTTTGACGGCTGAAGAGCTTGCCTTGTTGGCTAATCTTCAAGGTCTCCCCAAGCACAAGCGCCCGCCACAGCCGTGCCCATTTCGCGAGCCCCGAATGTGCAACAAGGAGGGCGGGGTATGCTCGCTGCGGTTGTATGCAGGAAGCCAAGACTCAGCGACGAGCCATCGTATACCTGGCGATGACGGAAGCCTACGCGCAACGTGCCCAAACCGATTCTACGAATCCGGCACGATATTTGAGTGGGTGGGCGAAGTTGTACTCCGCCGTAAGCGACCTTCTATAGCCGGCGAAGTCGGTTTCTTAGAGCAACCTGGGCATCCAGAAGATGTGCCGGGAGAAAGCGTGGGGCGGATAGACTGCGTGCTAGTCAGCCAGGGTGAACACAGCTTTGACTGGTGCGCGTTGGAGATACAAGCAGTTTACTTTTCCGGTGAGTCAATGAGGAAGGAGTTTCGCGTTCTGCAGGATTACTCTGGGCCCGGCCTGCCATTTCCTATTGCAAAGAGACGCCCCGACTATAGGAGCAGCGGACCGAAGCGCTTGATGCCTCAACTGCAGATCAAAGTCCCTACTCTTCGCAGGTGGGGAAAGAAAATGGTTGTAGTCGTCGACACACGATTCTTTGCAGCACTCGGGCGGATGGACGAGGTGGCTGATATCTCCAACTGTGACATAGCCTGGTTCGTAGTAGAATTCGAAGAGTCCAAGGGCACTGCCAAGTTAGTACCTGCGTTCGTCCGCTTTACCACTTTGGAGAGAGCCGTGGATGGCCTTACTGGTGGCACACCTGTCAATCTAGATGAGTTTGAACGCAGAATCAGAGCCAAGCTTGTTGACCCCTCTTAACCATCCCAAATCACGTCCGATAAGTAGTTCGATTTTAGTCGAATGATGAGTACTCTTCATGGGTATCTCTTCGACCTCAAATCCATGATTCCTCGCTCTCCGCAGAATCCTGCTACAATTGTCGTACGTCATAAGGAAATCGCCTGATAGATTGTCCGCTAAGTCGAACAGATAGTTATGGTCTATCTCTGAGTGCGTGTACAATCTGCGTCCCGCTACAGTATAAGGAGGATCAATAAAAAACATCTTGTTTCGAAGCTTCGAATACTGCCGCAAGACTTCGATCCCATCCCCATAAATGAAGTGAAGCCTATCTCTTACCTCCATAATTGATAGTATCCGCTTGCGCAGCGTTTCGGGATACCATCGACTTGTGAGCCCCTTACCGTTTTCCCCACTCTTGACCTTTCCAGCGCCCGGTGCCAAGATACCGCCCCGATTAATCCGGTTTCTCACGAGAGTTGCTAACGCCGTTCGCCTTAGACTCGCTCCGGCGCGAACACGGGTGAGGCCTTCAACCGTGTCAGCCGTAATAGAAAGCCGTGATATTTGCCGCGTCAACCAAGCACCCTCTCCGTTAAGTATAGTGCCCCACACCGCGGCGACGTCTGAATCAAGCTCCACCATTGTCGCTGTTCCGACAAGATTCTCACAAACAGCAGTGAGACTGACAATTCCTCCGCCCGCAAATGGCTCAACCAACTCTATCGCAGCACTACCGCGAGCCCGTAACCAATTACGAATGACTGGTACAAGCCACGTCTTTCCACCGGGATAGCGAAATGGACTCCGTTGTGGCACTGAAGATACGTTAACGACTTTCATACTTGCCCTTCACTACCACGGCTCGCTCTAAGTAGGAAGATAGTTGTCGCAATTATGGGCGCAATCACATTTTGAGTTATTTTGGAGCTCCGTAAGCACCTTTCGTCCGCAAATGCAGCTCCGTGTTGCACCTGTCAAAGTAACCGCCTCGCGCTGGCGGTCGTTGAGGTCGTCAAGAAGTCTATTACTCACAGCGCGAGGGAATATACAGCAGAAGCGGGGCGGCGCAAGCCGTCCCACGGGTCATTTCACTATCGGCTCTTTACAGCCGGCGGCCAGGCCGCCGCAGCGCCAGTCTGACACGCCGGTCATCATGCCGGTCGGGCCGATATAGATCGCCTTCAGGTCCCCGTACGGACTCCCCTCCCGGACCTGGTGCCCGTAGCGGATCAACCGCTGGATAGTGGCCACGTCGTACCCGCCCTGTTCGAGATAAACCTCGTCGGGAAGCCACTGATGGTGGAACCGCGGCCGCCGGACCGTCTCCTTGAGCGGTAGATTAAACCGCGTAAAGTTAATGATCGCCTGGGCCACCGTGGTGATGATCTTCGAGCCACCCGGCGAGCCCAGAATCAAAAAGGGACGGTCGTTCCTCATAACCAGCGTTGGCGACATCGACGAAAGCATCCGCTTGCCCGGGGCGACGGCGTTGGCCTCGTTGCCCACCAATCCGTAGACATTGGCATAGCCGGGCTTGATGGCAAAGTCATCCATCTCGTTATTGAGCAGAAAACCGCCCCCCACCACCACCAGACCGGAACCGAAACTCTCATTGATGGTCGTCGTCACCGCCACCATGTTGCCTTCACTGTCGCAAATCGAATAGTGGGTGGTCTGCCCGGATTCATACTTCCGCGGATTGCCCGCTCCGATATCTTCCGACGCACTGGCGTGATCACGCGAGATGAGCGCGCGGCGTACATCCAGATAGGCAGAGTCAAGCAGACTCGCGGGAACGTCGAAAAACGCCGGGTCGCCAAGATGCTCGGAGCGGTCGGCGAAGGCGAGACGGGAGGCCTCGCAGAACAAGTGAATGTAATCCGGGGAGTTGGGCGAGAACTTTGAGAATTCAAACGGTTCGAGCAGCTTGAGTATCTGGCCCACAATGACCCCGCCCGAACTGGGCGGCGGAACGCTGTAGATGTCGAGCGAATCAAACCTGTAGTGCAACGGCTCCCGCCACACCGGACGGTACCGCTCCAGATCCGAGTACGAGATAAGCCCGCCGTACTGGGACATACAGCTGACTATGCTGTCAGCAATCACGCCGGTGTAAAAAGCGGCTGGGCCTTCCTCAGCGATCGCGTACAGGGAATGGGCAAGCTCCGGCTGCTGCCAGCGCCCCCCGGCCGACGGTGTAACTCCGTTCGGCAAGTACAATTGCCGCGTGGTGGCGAATACGCTCAGTCGATCGCGGTGTCGGACAAAATCTGTCGCAAGGATACTGTCCACCGTGAATCCGGTGTCGGCCAAACGAGCCGCCGCTCCCACCAGATCCGACCACTTCATCGTGCCGTACTTCTCCCAGAGCGCGTAAAGCCCTGCCACCGTGCCGGGCACTCCGGCCGCCAGGGCGCCGCGAGTAGAGCGACCCTCAACTACTTCTCCCGTGCTGTCGAGAAACATTTCGCGCGTGGCGCCGGCAGGCGCGGTCTCCCTGAAATCGAGCACCGCGATCTCGCCGCTCGCACCGTGGCGGATGGTCGCAAATCCGCCCCCGCCGATATTTCCCGCCTGTGGATACGTAACCGCCAGCGCGAAACCGACCGCAACGGCAGCGTCAAAAGCGTTGCCGCCCCCCTCTATAACGTGGCGGCCGATCTCCGACGCCGGCGGCGATACAGTCACGACCATCCCGCGCGTGTAATAGTGGGTGACACTGACTCCGTCGCACGCCCAAATCAGAAGCGTCGCGGCAAGATACATCACCGCGACAGCGATATGGGTGGCGGTGTGAAGACTGCGCTTCATAGCGTATTCGTCGAAAGTATCCGCGCAGATCAGGCCTTCTCCAGGCGGAAGACCATCCCGTCCGGGAACTGTATGGGCAGCACCAAACCGGTTTTGAGCTCCTTGGCGGTCGTCTTGATCGGCACGACAGTTTCTGCGCTCTGCAGGATGTTTGTCAGCTTGACAGTGGCCGCGCTGAAGCCGGCCTGGCGCAAATCAACCTGTATGATAACATCCTTGTGCGACGCCTCAAGGCCGTCGGAAAGCTCACCGGGCGGCGGAGCGACAACAATCAACAGTCCCTTCTTGGGACCGATTTGGACGGTGATATTCACCGATGGATCGCTGCAGTACACCGAGGCTTTATTGCCGGCGGCTTCCATGATCGACGCCACGAAGGCCAGCTTGTTGTGATCGCCGCCCGAGGCCATGTCGAAAGTGAGAAAATACAGATTACCCTTGAACCGTGTGCTGCAGACACCCACAACCTTTCCGTCGCTCTTGGCCAGTTTACGGACCCGATCATCGGTGGTGCGAATGGTGCCGTAGGTGGAGGCCACGAATTCGCCGCCCTTGTGCGAGATGCTCGCCACGCGGTGATCCAGGGTGGTGTGAATCCTGAAGTGCTTGGCCAGTATCTGGCACTCGTGGAACTCCTCGTCGTACCTGGGCATGAGGCCGCACATGATAATAGTGACACCGGCCTTGGCCAGCTCGACAATCGCCTCCTGGTCCCTTTCGGCCATGACCTCGCACGACGGCACAAAGATGGTCCGGTACTGCTTCATCGTGCCGTAGTCGCGGTTCTCGCGGATGCCGTAGTCGAGCCGCAGCCGTGTCAGGTCGCGGCAGAAGCCGGTGGTGGTGTCGTTGAGCAGGCGCGGCAGATACTCGAACTCCTTTTTGGAACCGGTCTCACGCATCCAGTAGAGCAGGCGCTGTCCGATAATTGCGATTGACGACGCCGGTGCAAGATCATCGAATTCAACCGTCTCGATCCCCTCATTGAAGTTCTTTACTACGTCGTATGCCTCCGTGACCGTGCCGTCGCGCCTGAGCGGTGCGCAGTACCAGTAGTCACGATCGACAAACATGTAGTGATTCATGCCTTTGAGACCCGCGGCGATACCTGCAGCCATGTAGAAGCGACGTACGTTTGAGCCGATCGGAGCGATTTCCTCCTCCCGCTTCGGATCGGCCGCAGCCGCACCGGAAGAAAACGACGTAGCGAACGCGAAACCGTACTCCGCGCGCAGGAAACGGGCTTTGTTGGCCAGATCGAAGTAGCTCCCCTCGGGGAAGATATTCGCCCCCAGAAACGGCGAGCGATCTTCCGGCACGAGGTTAAACGCCGGCAGCAAATCGCCCGGCTTAAAATAGAGCGAACGGAAGAGCAGCGGCTCGACCGTGTACGACGCAAAAGTATCTTCGAGCACTCTCAGGTACTCGTTGAGCATGAATTCACGGAAACGGAACCAGTCCAGCGCCTTGGGGTAGGTTTTCATATCGAGATCGTCGAACTTGCGCGGCGGCTCGACGGTGTCGAAGTCATCGTGCTTCTCGCGATAGAGCGCGTTCAGCTTCTTGATATCCTGGTATCTCTCGCGCAGGAACTCAGGGTAGTATTCCGCCACTACGTCCTGGTTGTAATCGGCGCTGTCGGGGTTGAGCATGCGGCCGAACGAGGTTTCGTAGTCCAACTCCACCATGAACACCGGCCCGCGCGGGTGCACGTAGTTCTTGGTTGTTTCGATGAACGCCTTGAAATAATTACGCAGGTGAAACTGAAAGTTGTTGTGCAGGTACGACGGGAGGTACCCGCCTTTGACACCATACGCATCCGGAAGCACGATCTCGGAGCCTTTGGCGTCACGCGCGAACACTTTGATGTCGCCAAAGAGCGTACGCGGCAACCCGGCGTACGGGATCTGCCCCCAGACCATCGGCCCGGGGCGGAGGATTACTTTGAAACCGAATTCTCGGGCCAGTTCCAGAAATACGATCAAGTCCTTGCGGGGATCGTCATAGCCGGAGAAATCGACACTCTTGGTGACGTCTTGATGGACATTCCACGGCACGGCGGTGGAGATAATGCGAAAGCCGGCGCGACGAATGCGCTCGAAACAGATTGACCAGTAGCGTTTGTCGATGCGGAAGTAGTGCAGTTCAGCCGAGAACGGCGGATAGGTCTCTTTGCCAATAGAGAACCTGTTCCCAATTACACCAAGCATATAAGCCTTTATATATCAATAACTTAGATAGATTATTCTCACGCGCAAAGAATTAGGATACACAATGGCGCCCCCTAAGTCAACATAATTCGCGTAACTCTTTGTTAATCAATGCATTGAGTTTGCGCGCCCGGCGCCGACTCGATTTCCTGCCTTGCGTTCCAACCGGTGCGGGAGTTTTGAAAGAACATCGGATTCGTCATCGCGAGTCCCGACCGCGCTTCGCGGACGGGACGTGGCGATCTCAACCTGCACCTACATAACATGTTGAGATTGCCGCGGTACGATGCGACCGCTCGGACGCGGCGCATCTCCGCCCGCAATGACCCTGCGATGCCCTATTTCGACAGCCCTTGCGCCAAGGTTCAGGGAACAAACCAGCAACAAAAAAACCCCCGGCTATCGGCCGGGGGTCATAATCCCTAATGGCATGTTCTGCTACTTCAATAGCATCATTTTGCGAGTCGAAACAAAGTCACCCGCGGTCAGGCGATAGAAGTAAATGCCGGATGCTACCTGTCCGCCGTTTTCCGATGTTCCGCGCCAGGTTTCCCGATAGGTGCCAGCGTCGAGCCTCTCATTAATCAGCGTGATCACTCTCTGGCCCAGCACATTGAAGATAGCCAGCTCGACCTGTGACGCTTTGGGCAGAGCGAATTCGAAGGTCGTTTCGGGGTTGAAAGGGTTCGGGTAGTTCTGCGCGAGGTCAAAACTGGTCGGCAGACTGCCGGTCTCGATCTGCTCTACATCCTGAGGCAATTTGTAGACAATCGGCCCTGCAAAGCGCGGCACGAACTCATTGTTGGCGACTGTCACGAATGCAAACTTGTTAAACAAAGAGCTATCCACCACGATAGAATCAACCTCGGCCGTCAGATGGAACCTGAAAGTGGCTAACAGATGCCTCCCCGGCAATAATCCGGGGCCAAAGATCCTCAGACCCACGGTTTGAAACTTCAGCGCATTGTTGGACGAGTCTTTGTTGTTTCTATAGTACACCAGTTGTGTCAGGTTGAACGCGCCGGCAGCAGTGGGGGAGAAAAACCCGGTGTCGAGATCCATCTCCGGGACGTTCCACTGAAATCCCGGGCTTATGGACGCGAGAGCAGAATCACACAACCCATAGATTTCAACCACGACTAGTGAATCACCACTCATGAGGTCAGGCAGATGGCCAAAACTGAGTATTACCGAATCTGCCGCTCCGTTGTCCTTGGGATCCTGTTGCGCCGACGCGGTGATGGCCATTGCCATCATTGCGGCTATTAGTACCAGAATCTTACCCTTCATTTCGAATGTGCCTCCATTCAGTTTATCAAATCGCCTTTGTCAGTATCTGTTCCGTGTCGTTGCAATTAGCGTAGTCCACTTTACCGACAACTCAACGCACTCGCGCATTAATGCCTGACCTGTGGATACTCGCCACCGCTCCGAAAATACGCGGCAGGCATCGGCCAGTCAATCGAAAATTGAGCTTCAAGTCAAGCAAAAAAGGAAGACTGTTCTTTAACCCTCCCCGGTTTCGCCATGGGCGTCAAGGGCTTGGCCGCTCACCATGACACCCCCCGGCGGGCGACCTGCCTGCGAGGGAGCATACGTATCCACTTTGGCGCAAAGCGAACGGGGATGTTCCTGTAACAGCTCAGTGCGCTAAGGGGACTAACCAGCCGGAGCAGTTTCTGCGCCGCTGAGTGTGCGGTAAAACAAAGCGGCCACCCCTTTGGGGGTGGCCGCATCGCTTGATCCAGAGAAGCCCGGGGCTTCTCAAGAATCCGTTCGGTCTACAGGCAATTCGGCAGGCCGAGCGACTGACCCGTTATGAACAGG
>JBFMGC010000044.1 GCA_040752815.1 Candidatus Zixiibacteriota bacterium | reverse complement strand
TTTCCAAACGGCACCAACGTGGAATTCGTGAAGGTAATTAACCGAGGCCGTCTCAGACTGTGCGAATGGGAACGGGGCGCCGGGGCGACCGGTTCGTCGGGTACCGGCGCGGCCGCGGCGGTTTGCGCCATGGTCATATTGGGCCTGGCAAACCGAGAGAGCCGGGTAGAATTCCAGGCCGGCGAACTGGAAGTGAACTGGCGGCAGGATAATGTCATTGAACTTACCGGTCCGGTCCAATTCATAATGCGAGGAGAGTTCGAGTATCGCCGTTAGAGTGACAGCGAACCCGCCTCGCGAAGTGGACGCCATGCTTTTCGTGCTCGATAACTACGATTCGTTTACCTACAACCTGGTCCAGTACCTGGCGGAGACGGGCAGCGACGTGTGCGTGGCCCGGAACGATGAAGTGTCTGTCTCTGAGGTTCTCGCTATGAGGCCGTCGGGCATTGTCCTCTCACCTGGACCCGGCCGTCCGGAAAACGCCGGTATACTCGAAGCTCTGATTCGCGAGGCGGCCGGGAAGGTCCCGATTCTGGGCGTCTGTCTCGGCCACCAGGCCATCGGCCGAGTATTCGGTGCGCAAATAGAGTATGCGCCGTCTTTAATGCACGGGAAGACCTCGGTGGTCTGTCACGACGGGTCACTGCTTTTCAGAGGGGTAAACTCGCCGATGACCGCAGGGCGCTACCATTCGTTGGTGGTGGCGATGGAAACAGTGCCCCAGTTTCTCGCGGTTACCGCCTGGTCTGACGACGGGGTTGTCATGGGAATTGCGCACCGGCAATGGCCGGTGTACGGCGTGCAGTTTCATCCGGAATCAGTGCTGACACCATCGGGCAGGCAGATACTGGACAATTTCGTGGGTAGTCTTGAAACCTGATGATCACCCTGTTGGATTAACCGATGACCGTTGATCTACATCGTCGCACCGAAACGATCTCGCCTGGCGGAATCTGGAACCGAGCCAGGGGCGCGATCGACGCTTATATGGCCTCGGTGCAGATGTTCTCGCGCAACGCCCGGCTGTACCTGATCGGTTCGTTCCTCATAGGGTTCAACTACAGTGTCTTCGAACTGCTGCTGAATCTGTACTTGAAGGAGCTTGGGTTTGTCGAGGGGCAGATCGGCTACGTGCAGTCGAGCCGGGCAGTAGGAATGACCTTAATTGCCATTCCGGCCGCGATGGTGCTCAGCCGCATCAGTCTAAAACCGCTGCTGATTGGCTGCTGCCTGCTGATGACGTTCTTCTCGTATGGACTCACCACCTGGACTGAGTTTGAGTTCCTGCTTGGCTTTGGCCTGCTGGGAGGGATGGCGTTCGCCTTCTTCCGGGTGGCGTCCGGTCCTTTCTATATGAGGAACTCGACCCAGGCTGAGCGCACTCACCTATTCTCGTTCTCCTTTGGAACGCACTTGCTGGCCGGAATGATTGGCTCCTGGGGTTCGGGAAATCTGGTCAAACTAATTGGCGATCAAACCGGCAATATCATTCTCGGTTACCAGGTGACGCTCTACGTGGCGCTGGCGATCAGCCTCGCCGCGGTCATACCGCTCAGTCTCATAAAGGCCTCGCCGCCTTCGGCCGAAGAACATTGGTTCGGCCTGAACCGCGAACAGTTCCGTCGTCGCGGCGGATTCTACCTCCGCCTGACCACAGTTAACCTCCTGATCGGGATCGGGGCCGGTTTGATTATTCCGTTTTTGAATCTCTATTTTCGCGATCGGTTCGGTCTGTCCCCTGATCGGATCGGATTCTATTTCATTTTGCTGTCGTTCGGGATGCTGGCAGGCACGCTTTGCGGGCCGCTGATAACGCCACGCTTTGGTCTGGTCCGCACAATTGTATGGACCCAGATGGCGTCAATTCCGTTCATGCTGATCCTGGCGTACACCCACTCTCTTTACCTGGCGGTGCCGGCGTTTATCATACGCGGTGCGCTAATGAACATGGGGGTGCCGATAAACAACAACTTCAGCATGGAGCTCTCCGAAAAAGGGGAGCAGGGGCTGGTAAACGCCATTCTCATGATTTCCTGGACCGGTTCCTGGATGTTCTCGGTGGCGCTCGGCGGCAATCTCATCGAGAGGTACGGCTACACGGTGGTGCTCAATGTTGCCGTTGCGCTGTACGTGCTCGCCTCGCTGGCATACTATGTCTTCTTCTCGCGGGTGGAGAAACGCCGCGAGGACCGTAACGGCTGGTACCTCCCCGGGGATGCGCGGGTATAGACTCAGGTGCCGATCCCGCGCCCTAAGTCCTTTCTCTCGCAAAACTTACACCGCGGGCAGTTCGGCATATTATTGATTGCCTGATAGCCCCTGACACGAGATATTAGCCCCCGTCGAATGTGGGCCAGGAAGCTCGATGGTTAAGGACAGATACCAAAAGCAGTTCGCAGAAGCGGTTTCGGCCGCGTTCAAAGCGGCGTACCCGGACGCTCCGCAACCTCAGGGCGAAAGCGATGCGTTCGGTTTGCCTGCGCTATTGGCTCAGCTTGTTCCCCCCAAGGATCCGACCATGGGCCGGTTCTGCTTGCCGGTCTTTCGTTACAGTCGGTTGCTCAGGCAGAAGCCGGCCGATATAGCCGCCAGGCTGGGCCCGCTGATCAACAAGGCGCTGTCATCAGTTGACGCCGCGTCCTCGCTCCGGTGCGAGTCGATCGGCGGTTACCTGAACGCTCGAATCGACCCGGTCGCGTTTACCACCGAAGTGTTGTCAGAGATTCTCACCCGTGGCAACCGCTACGGCGATAGTGACCTTGGGAAAGGACAAATCAACCTGGTCGAGTACTCCTCGCCCAATATCGCCAAACCGTTCGGAATCGGACACCTTCGCTCGACAATCATCGGCCACTCGCTACGCCGGATCTACAAGAAGCTCGGCTATCACGCCCTCGGGATCAACTACCCGGGCGACTGGGGCACCCAGTTCGGCAAGATGATAGTCGCTTTCCGCAAGTGGGGCAGCGAAGAGATGCTTCAGGGAGACGCCGTCAAGAACCTGCTCCAGTTGTATGTCCGGTTTCATCGCGAGGCCCACGAAAACCCCGCGCTCGAGGACGAGGCCCGCCTGGCATTCAAAGAACTGGAGCAGGGTGGGCCAAGCGCGGTCGCTCTGTGGGAGCGGTTCAAACAGATTTCGTACGCCGAATTCAACCGCATATACGGATTGCTCGGTATAGAGTTCGACTGGACCTACGGCGAATCAGTGCTCAACGACCGGATGGAAGCGATGATTCAGCGGCTGGAGCGGGCCGGGCTGACCTCGCGATCCCAGGGCGCGCTGGTGGTCGATCTTGGCGAAACCAACCTGCCTCCGCTGCTCTTACGCAAATCCGACGGCGCCACGTTGTATGCTACCCGTGATCTGGCCGGCATCGAGTATCGATGGGAAAAATATCCCGGCTTCCATGAGTCACTGTATGTTGTAAATGTTGCCCAATCGGATCACTTCAAGCAGTGCTTTAAGGTCATCGCCAAGCTGGAAGACGCCGAGCAGGTCCCGCCCGACAAACGGATGAGCGGCCGGATCAGGCATGTCGACTTCGGTTGGGTGCGGTTCGACGGCCAGATGATGTCCACCCGCAGGGGTAACACCGTGTTACTCGAGGATGTCATTAATGAGGCAGCGCGGCTATCCAGCGATATGATCCGAGAGAAGAACCCCGAACTTCCGGACGCCGACAAGATCGCCCGCATGGTCGGTGTGGGGGCGGTCATCTTCTCGCAACTGTCTCTCAGGCGGCAGCGGGATATCGATTTTCGCTGGGCCGAGGTGCTCAATTTCGACGGCGAGACCGGGCCGTATCTTCAGTACACCCACGCCCGCCTCTGCTCCGTCATTCGCAAGTACGGCGCCGAAATCACCAGGGATGTCGATTTAGCGCTGTTGAACCAGCCGGAGGAACAACGGGTAATTGAGCTGCTTGCCGATTTCCCGGGTGTGGTTGTAGATGCCGGCGAACAGTACGAGCCTTATTTCATCTCGAGCCACCTGCTCAAGCTGGGCTCGGCATTCAACAAGGTGTATCAGCGCAAGGATGAGCAGGGACGGATAGATAAGATCATTTCTGACAACGCTGACCTCACCACAGCAAGAATGGCGCTGGTAAAATCGGTGCAGACCGTTATTAACGAGGGATTGTACCTTCTAGGGTTACAGGCCCCGGAAGCAATGTAGAGCGACACGATGACCTTATTGAGATCAAAGCTTGTTTGCGCCGGGGGAGTGCGATGTTAGTAGTCATGGCTCGATCGGCCACGCCCGATCTGGTGGCGAGGGTGTGCGAAGTGATCGAAAAGATGGGTTTGACCGCGCACCCGATGTTCGGCACGCTCAGAACCGCGATCGGTGTTACCGGCAACAAACAGCAGGTCGATTCCGACCGAATTGCCAACCTGCCCGGCGTGCAGGAAGTCATTCATGTCACCCGGGCCTATCACCTGGTCAGCCGCGAAATCCACCCCGATGACACGGTCGTGGACCTGGGCGGGGTGAGGGTCGGTGGGGACGAGTTCACGGTGATGGCGGGGCCCTGTTCAGTCGAAAGCGAAGAGCAGTGCTTCGCGGTGGCCGAGGTAGTTGCTCGGCAGGGCGTGAAGATCTTCCGGGGCGGGGCTTTCAAACCGCGCAGTTCACCGTATACGTTCCAGGGTCTGGGTGAGCAGGGCCTCCAGATTCTGGCCAGGGTTCGAGAGAAGTTCGGCCTCAAGATTGTCACCGAAGCAGTGGATACCGAGACAGTCGATCTCGTCGCTCGCTATGCCGACATGATCCAGATCGGCGCCCGCAACATGCAGAATTACTCGTTGCTCAAGAAGGCCGGCCGCACCGGAAAACCGATACTGCTAAAGCGGGGCCAGGCGGCCACGCTGGATGAACTGCTCTTGTCCGCCGAGTACATTCTGGCCGAGAACAACCACCACGTGGTCCTGTGCGAGCGCGGTGTGCGTACGCTGGCCAATCACAGCCGGAATACGCTCGATCTCTCGGCGATGCCATTCATAAAGAGCAACAGCCACCTGCCGATTATTGCCGATCCCAGCCACGGCACCGGTCGCCGCGAAAAAGTCATTCCGCTGTCGCGGGCGTCCATGGCGGTCGGCGCCGACGGCCTCATGGTCGAGGTTCACAATCAGCCGGAGTTGGCGCTTTCCGACGGCGCGCAGTCGATCACTCTGGAGATGTTCTGTCAATTGATGGCCGATCTCCGCCGGCTCGCTCCGGCTGTGGACAAGGTGTGCCCGTGAAACGCGATCTCAAGCCGGCCAGAAAAGTCTCAGGCGTTATGCGCGTGCCGGGAGACAAGTCGATAGCGCATCGCGCCGCGCTCATCTCGATTATCGCCGGAGGCCAGATAACGGTCCGCAACTTCCCTGACAACGCCGACTGTAATTCCTCGCTGGGCGCGGCGCAAGCGCTCGGTGTCACGGTTGCAAACGACGAAAACGGAACGATCACCCTCACTCCGCCGACAAGATTATCGGTCCCGCGTGACACGGTTATCGACTGCGGCAATTCCGGCACTACGGCCCGGCTTTTGGCCGGCTTGGTGGCGGGTACAAACCAGCGCGCAATCCTGTCCGGCGATGAATCGCTGTCTCGACGCCCCATGGCTCGCATCGTTGAGCCGCTGTGCGCCATGGGTGCGGAGATCACTGCCACCGACGGACACCTTCCCCTCATGGTGCAGGGGAGACCGCTCTTGCCGTTCGAGTACCGCCTCCCGGTCGCCTCGGCGCAGGTTAAGTCGGCCCTGCTTCTGGCCGGTGTGGCGGCGGGATGTTCGGTCGCGCTGCAGGAAGACGTTGTGACGAGAGATCACACCGAGTTGATGCTTTCGTACCTGGGCACCAGGATTGAGGTGCGCGAGATATCGCCGGTTCTGCAGCCGGATCCGGTCGACCCGCGCAAGAAACGTCGGATCATGCCCGAGGACTTCCAGCGCGAAATCCGCCTCGCTTCCCGCACCCGACCCGGTGGCGGCGAGCTGGACATACCGGGCGATATTTCCACCGCGTCGTTCTTTTTCGCCGCTGCGGCGCTCACTGGCGGGACAATCACGGTGGAACAGGTAGGGCTGAATCCGACCCGCACTGCTTTCCTGGAGCACCTTAAGAACATCGGCGTTCAGGTTTCGATTGCGAATCGCTCGGTCGTTTGCGGGGAACCGCGCGGCGATGTCACAGTTACCGGTGCCGAGTTGAAAGGGCGCAAAGTTTCGGGAGAAGATACCGCGGCCATGATCGACGAAATTCCGATCATCGCGGTTCTCGCTGCGTTCTCAAAAGGCGAGACGATTGTCCGCGACGCCGCTGAGCTCCGAGTAAAAGAGTCCGACCGGATTGAGGCAATCGCCTGGAACCTCCGTCAGATGGGAGTGCCGTGCGGGGTTCTCGAGGACGGGCTGATAATCGACGGGCGCAAGGATCCGAGCGGCGGCGATTTCAAGGCGTTTGGCGATCATCGTATCGCCATGGCCTTCTCCATTGCGGCGCTGGGCGCCGTTGGGCCGTCGACTCTTGACGATCCCGTCTCAGTGAACATCTCCTGCCCGGCGTTCTTTGAACTGCTGGCCCGTGTAGTGCGATGAAAATGCAGCGCTTTGCGTTGATCGGGTATGATATCAGTTACTCGCTCTCTCCCCGCATTTTCGCCGCCATATTCGCGCAGGCCGGGCAGCAGGGGCGATTTGAGCTGCACTCAGTGCCGCCGGGCACTCTTAAGGGCTACCTTCAGGCTCAGTTGAATTACACCATAACGGGTTTTGCGGTGACCATTCCGCATAAAGAGGCGATAGTCGAGCACATGCACCATCTCGACGCGGTAGCCCGGGCTACAGGCGCGGTCAATTCGGTGGTGGTTCGTGAGGGGTCGTTGTTCGGCTACAACACCGACTGTTATGGGTTCACGTACGCACTAAAGCGGACCGGGATTAGCGGGTTCAGCCGGGCCTTGATCCTCGGGTGCGGCGGGGGCGCCAGGGCGATTCTATGTGCTCTGCGGAGCGATTGCGCAGTGCGGCATTTCACCGTGTGGGGTCGGAGCACGCAGAAGCTCGAGACCTTTCGGCAGCACTTCCGGCGCGAATTACCTGATATCGACGTTACGTGCATTACCGACCTTACGACTTTCGCAGGAGATCGGGAAGGACTTCTAATCGTCAATTGCACACCGTTGGGAGGTCCGAACCACATAAACTCGAACCCGCTGCCCCTCAATGAAGACTGGGGGAACGCGGCGCTGTACGTGGACCTTAATTATAACAGCGACAACCGCATAATCGCTGCCCTTCGCGACGCCGGTGTCGCCACCGCCGACGGATCGGTCATGCTGGTCGCCCAGGCGCTAAGGTCCTACAAGCTGTGGACCGGAATCGATGTTGAATTCGATTCTGTTTACACGCAGGTGTTTCAAGATGAGTGATCGTCAGTCCAAGACTACGGACCAGGCCCAACGCTGGGTGTTTCTCATCGGTTTTCCCGGAGTCGGAAAGACGACCATTGGGAAGATTCTGGCCGGCCGGCTTGGCGCTCGCTTTATCGACCTTGATGAGAACCTGGAAAAGGCCATGCGCAAGTCGATTACAGCCGTTTTCCGGGAGCACGGGGAAAAGCACTTTAGATCACTCGAGCGTCTGCAGTTGATGAGGCTCTTGAGCAAGGGGCACGGGGGAGTGATCGCACTCGGCGGCGGGGCCTTTCAGTCGACCCAGGTGCGTGACCTGGCGCGGCAACATGCCACGACAGTCTACCTGAGCTGTACTCTGCGCGAGTTGTACCGTCGTATCGGCGATACAAAACATCGCCCGCTTCTGCTTGTCCGGCCGCGCCGGGGCGAGACCATTCGAGCGGCAAGCCTGCGGCACATGCGCGAGTTGATGGTTAAACGCCTCCAAAACTACCGGCGGGCCGATTTCACGGTATCCACCACTGGCAAGACCGTGCCGCAGATAGTCGATGAAATACTCAACATACTGGGCAATACGTATGATAAACACGATTGAAGTCAATACGCACGGTCTCACCTATCCTGTATTAGTAGGAGAGGAACTCGAGGCTGCGCTCGCCGACTTGCTTAAGCGCGCGTCACGGGGGAACTGTTGCTTTCTGATATTCGACGCCAACTTTTACGCCCTCCACGGGCAGAGACTGGTTGCGTCTCTACGTAAGACGAGACTGCGATACACTGAGTTCGTGGTGCCGTCGGGGGAGAAAACAAAATCAGACATCGTGCTGTCAGGGATATACGATTTCCTGCTGGGCGAGCGAATCAGCCGCGATGATCTCATTGTCGCAGTGGGCGGCGGTGTGACCAGTGACCTGGTTGGCTACGCCGCGTCAACTGTGCTCCGGGGAGTGAACTGGGCGGTAGTCCCAACGACCTTGCTGGGCATGGTCGATGCCGCGATCGGCGGCAAGACCGGTATCAATCACCGTCAGGGCAAAAACCTGATCGGCGCCTTCTGGCAGCCATTGTTTGTGTGTTGTGATGTCCGGTTTCTGATGACACTCTCCGAGCGGCAGATCGTGGCCGGACTCGGTGAAGTGCTTAAGTGTGCGGGACTGTCGGGATTGCCCGAAATTGCCATGCTTTCCGGATTTGTTCGCGACGGGGACTTGTATGATTCCAAGGCGCTGACTCATCTGGTTCATTTTTCCGCCGAATACAAGGCTGATGTGGTCAGCAAGGATGAGCGCGACACCTCCCGTCGGTTGGTGCTCAACTACGGCCATACGTTCGCACACGGGATTGAGAAGGCACTCGGCTACGGAAAACTGCTTCACGGTGAAGCGGTCATAATCGGTATCGACGCCGCCCTCGCTTTGGGGGAGCGCTGCGGTTATCGGATTCGCGGGCTGACAGCGTACCGGACGCTGGTAGGTACGATGATGGGGCTGCTGCCGAAACGGAAGATCGATCCTGCCAGGGTCATTGACGCGATGGCGCTCGACAAAAAGCGTCTTTCCGGCGAGCAGCGATTCGTCCTGCTTCGGCGGATCGGTTCTCCGGTGGTCGAGACAAACGTCAAACCGGCACTGGTGGCTGCGGCAATCGATGAAGCTATCTCGCGTTATCGCGAGTACGGAGACTCACATGCCTAAGATTCTGCTGGTCAACGGACCGAATCTGAACCTGCTGGGGAAGCGCAGCCCCGAGATATACGGCAGCACCTCGCTGGACCAGCTGGTGGCGCAGCTTGTTGAAGCCGCGGGTGCGGCCGGGTACGATCTGCTTCCGTTTCAGTCAAACCACGAAGGGAAGATAATCGACTTCATCCACCGTGAGGCCGGATCGGCCGTGGGACTGATCATCAATCCGGGCGCGCTCGGGCACTACAGCTACGCCCTGCGCGACGCTATCGAGGCGGTGGGGATTACTGCTGTCGAGGTGCACATATCTGATGTGCACGCCCGTGAAGAATTCCGACACAAGCTCGTGCTTGCCGATATGTGTGCGAAACAGTTTATCGGTATGGGCGTGACCGGCTACCACTCCGCACTCCGGTGGCTTATCGACCGGGCTAGACCGCCTGTCGGAGACCATTGATTCACAAGTAACATGAGTCAGCTTCAGGCCAAAGCGGATCGAAACCGCGAGCTCATCACGTCGGGGCCGATTATCAAGGCGATCTTATCGCTGGCCGTACCGGTGGTGGCGGGGATGTTTATGGAAATCGCGCTCGCTGTGGCCAACTTCTTCTGGGTCGGCTGGCTGGGACCGGCGGCCCAGGACGCAGTGACCTCGTCGCTGGTAATGGTGTGGACGGTGTTTTCGCTGACCGCAGTCGTAAGTATCGGGGTAACGGCGCTGGTTTCGCGGCATGTCGGCGCCGGCGAATTGGAACAGGCGGCCCACCACGGGCGGCAAGCCTTCTGGCTGGCGGGCATTATTGGGGGAGTGGTCAGCGCGGCGGGGGTTGTCTGGTCGCCGCAGTTGCTGGCGCTCATGAATGTGGCCGAGGCAACCCGCGCGCAGGCCCTGCCCTACCTGAGAATCTTTTTCGCCAGTTCTCTCCTCATCTTCCTATGCGAGACCACCTACGCGATCTTCCGAGCCTCCGGCGATACCCGCACACCGGTCAAAACCGGAATCACTGTAGTCGCGATCAATATCTGTCTCGATCCCCTGCTCATATTCGGCTGGGGGCCGTTTCCCGAGCTCGGCGTGCCGGGCGCGGCCGTGGCTACCACACTTGCCCTGGCGACAGGTGCCGTGCTGATTCTGAGACTTCTCCTTCTCGGCCGGGTCGGGTACTCGGTGGGAAATCCTCTCCGAGAGAGAGTCGGTGTGCGGAGTATCCTGAAGATTGCGCAGATCGGCGCACCGATCGCCAGCCAGCAATTTGTTTTCGTGCTCGTTTACTGGTTTCTGATTGGGTTCGTTCACAGATTTGGCGAGAACGCCGGCGCCGCTATGGGGATCGGCAACCGGATGGAGTCATTTTCCTACCTGACCTGTTACGGTTTTTCAATCGCCGCATCAACCCTGGTCGGACAGAACCTGGGCGCCGGCCGGCCGGAGCGGGCGGCGCGCTGCGCCTGGGGGGCGGTCGGACTGGGAGTAGGGCTCACCCTGATCTTCTCGGCCCTTTTCATCGGCTTTCCCGGACTCATAACCGGTGTGTTCACCAGCGATCCCGAGGTCCGCCGGATAGCCATCGACTACCTGATCATCCTGGGGATTTCCCAGTCGGCGATGGCGCTTGAGATCGTGCTCGAAGGGGCCTTCTCCGGCGCGGGGAATACCGTGCCGCCGATGCTCGTCATGCTGCCGGGTTCGCTCGCGCGCATTCCCCTCGCCTGGTATCTCGCGTTCGATCAGGGCTGGGGGATTAACGGCATTTGGTGGACCTTGACGATCACAACTACTGTCAAAGCGGTGCTGCTCGCCTGGTGGTTTTCGCTCGGACGCTGGAAGCGGAAGAAGCTGTGATATTCAGTTGACCGTCCTAATGGCGGTCGGTTAATTCTCGACATGAACCAGGTTGGCATCGCGGTCACCCTTGGCAGGGACACTCATCCGGCTCCGCCCGGCCACCCAGAGAACTACAATCGCCTGGCGCTTGTCACGACAGCCCTCGCTGAAGCTGGGATCAAGTCGCTCACCACGAATCTGGATGTGCGCGAGTTCGATGCGTCGATTCTGAAACGGGTACACGATTCAGCCTATGTTGACAGTTTGCAGAACTACCGGCGCAGCGAAATCAAACACCTCGATCCTGATACCTTTATGGGGCCACTTTCCTATGCCGCGTCGTGTGGTGTCACCTGGGCCGCGCTGAGCGCAGTCGACGAGGCTTTCGGCGGCGGGCCGAGGGTGTCTTTTATAATCGGGCGGCCTCCAGGGCACCACGCCGAAACCGACCGGGCCATGGGGTTTTGCCTTGTTAACCATGTAGCGGTTGCGGCTCAATATGCACTCGATTCGCATAATTGCCGGAGAGTGGCGGTGGTCGATTTCGATGTTCACCATGGCAACGGCACGCAGCACCTCTTCTACGACCGCAGCAACGTGCTGTATATCTCTACACACCAGTCTCCCTTTTATCCTGGCACTGGCGCAATAGGGGAGCAGGGCGTTGGCGACGGACTCGGTCACACCATGAACTTCCCGTTTTGGGCTGGAGCAGGCGATGCCGAACTGGTCGGGGTATTCCAGTCCGAAATCAGCGGCGCGCTAATTCGCTACGAGCCTGATATCATTATTGTATCGGCCGGGTTCGACGGTCATTATCTCGATCCGCTGGGAGGGTTCAGTCTGACCGGCGAGGGCTATCGCCAAATCGGCATTTGTCTGCGCCAGGCGGCTGACCACCAGTGCGGCTCACGACTGGTGTCGGTTCTCGAGGGCGGGTACAACCCGGAGGCCAATGTCGACTCGATTACCAACTACATAAGAGGTATTGCGCTGGCATGAGTACGAGATACGTGCGGTTCAAGGCGAGTGGACTCCCTGACGGAAGCTATGGAGTGATCAGGGAAGAGATAGTTGAGATGCTTGACAACCCGCCCTGGTTGGACAAAAAGCCGAACGGCGCAACGCTCCCGCTCTCCGAGATTACCCTCCTGGCGCCGGTGCAGCCGTCCAAGATCATTTGCATCGGACTGAACTACCATGCCCACGTGCAGGCATCGTTCTCAGCAGACAGCGCTCCGGAGAAACCGCTAATCTTCCTCAAGCCGCCGTCGGCAATTATCGGGCCGGAAGATGAGATTATACACCCGCCAGAATCCGAGCGAGTTGACTACGAGGCCGAATTGGGTGTTGTGATCGGCAAGCAGGGTCGGCACATTCCCGTCGAAAAGGCGAGAGATCATGTTTTCGGTTTCACCTGCGTCAACGATGTCACCGCTCGGGATCTTCAGAAGAAAGACAGTCAGTGGTCACGCGCCAAGGGGTTCGATACTTTCTGCCCCGTGGGCCCGTGGATTGTGCCTGATCTGGATTTCGAGGATGTCCTGGTCGAGGGCATTCACAACAGCGAGGTCAAGCAATCGGGGCGCACGTCGCGGATGATCTTTGGAATCCCCTACCTGATCAGCTATATCTCAGCAGTGATGACGCTGATGCCCGGCGATCTGATCTCCACCGGGACGCCGTCGGGGATCGCGCCGATGAAACCGGGTGACACGATCGAGGTTAGAATCGAAGGTATCGGAACCCTGCGAAACCGCATGGCGTAAAGCTGTTACGACGACTCGATTGTCGTCCTTCGGGCAACCAAACTTGTAGAAGAGTCGACATTCAAGCGAGATAAAGCACAGCAAATGAGCCTGAATTGACCGAGCGGTTATACTACAGAGATCCCGGATTGCTTGAGTTCGACGCGCGCATCACCGATGTCGGCCGTCGGGGGGACTCATACTATGCCGTTCTGGATCGTTCGGCGTTCTATCCCACATCGGGAGGGCAGAGCTATGACACCGGTACTCTCAACGGGGTCGCCGTGCATGACGTAATCGAGTCGGACGACGGCGACGTGTGGCATCTGACACAAGAGCAAGTAGGCGAGGTCGGCACCGCCGTACGCGGGGTGGTCGACAAGGAGCGACGCCGGCGCAACCGCCAGAACCACACCGCACAGCATATCCTGTCGGCGGCGTTTCACCGGCTCTATGGATTGCGAACGATGTCTGTTCATCTCGGCGACGAATACGGTGCAGTTGAGCTACAGGCCGACGCAATCACATGTGAGCAGTTGGCAACCATCGAGGACGAAGCCAACCGGATAGTTGCGGATAACCTGCCGGTGGAAATCATGTTCGTAGACAGCAGCCTGGTTGAGGCCTTGCCGCTCCGCAAAGAACCACAGCGGGAAGGCTTGCTCCGGGTGATTCGAATCGGTGATTTCGACTATTCCGCCTGCGGAGGAACGCATTGCAACACGAGCGGCGGCGTTGGGGTGATAAAGATCATTGGAGTGGAGAAGATTCGAGGACGGGCACTGGTCAAATACCTGGCGGGCAGCCTGGCGATCAGCGACTACCGCATGCGCTTTGGCGTGACTGATACACTGACCCGCACACTTACCTGCCACCCTACCGATATCCCTGACAAAGTTGCCAAACTCACGGGCGAGATCAGCGCCCTGCGAAAACAAGTGGCCGACCTGCAGCGGGAGCTTCTTCCAGCCAGGGCCGATTCGCTTTCGAAAGCCGCCACCAACGTTGGCCGCCACCAACTGATTTTCGAAAGAGTGAGCGATCTTGATGCGTCGGCTGTGTCGCGATTGGCCGGGTTGGCGGCGGACAAGATAAGTGGCCTTGCGGTGATCTTTTTCGAAGGCCGCCTGAGTATTGCTGCCGGTCAATCGAGCGGGCTTCACGCCGGCCAGCTGGCTAGGGAGCTTGGCACCCGATTGAGTCTCAAAGGCGGCGGGAATGAGCGAGTGGCCCAGCTTGGCGGGGCAGACATCACGGACTTGGAGGCGTATCGATCTGCGTTAAGATCGATCCTGGAGAATGCGTAGAGCCAGGTTGACAAATTCGGTTCTGCTCGTGATTCTGGCGGCGGCGGTTTCCCTCCACGCTCAGGCATCAAAGAAACTGGAGCTCTTGTACGCTGACGAAACCGAATTCATCTTTTCCAAGCTCCAGGATACCACGTTTGTGACCGGGTCGGTCGTGTTTGAGACCGAGTCGGGCATGATCTACTGCGATTCGGCCATGTGGGCCAAGGGAGAACTGGCGGTGCTTTGGGGGAGAGTGATTATCGACGATCGCGAGTATCGTCTCGTGGCCGACTCGGTTCGCTATGATCTTCGCACCGGACAGGCATTGGCGCGCGGAAGTTATGTCGAGTTGTGGTCGCGCACGGATTCGCTCTTTGCCGTCGGCACCCACGCCTTTTTTGATCGGGGCCGCAGTTACTTCTATATGCTGGAGCGGCCGACTGTCTACCTGAACTACCCCGACAGCAGCCGCATGATCGAAGTCATTGCCGATTTCGTGGAATACGACGCCACCCGCGAGGTCGCCGAAGCCGAGGGTACGGTGACAATTTCGTCGGATGAGTTCAACTCCTCGTCCGGTTGCGCCATCATGTATCCCCGGCGGCATGTGCTGGACCTGTTCGACGGACCGGTGATTCGCCGCAGACAATCGGAGATCAGGGGGCGGCTGATCAGTGTCGCTTCGGAGGGGAGTTATATTCGAACGGTCGACGTGATCGACTCCGCCTACGGGGAGTTTGTCGAGCCGGTGGCGCATTCGGACACGCTCTTTGACCGCTCCAAACTCTCGGGACGGCGCATCCTGATGGATTTTCTTGCGGGCGACCTGCGCACGGTTACTTGTTACACCCAGGCCTACTCCTGGTATTATCCCGCCAATTCCGCCGGGCAGGAAGAGGTGGAGAATTCAGTTTCGGGCGACACGATCCGCTTCCTGGTGAGCCACGAGCAACTGCGGCAGGTCGAGGTCATGGGCGGGGCGATCGGTGCGTATATGAGTACCAAGCGAACCCAGAAAGACACGACGGTAGTTGTAACCACCGACACTATCGACTATCAAGCCGACAAGATCACCTACAGTCTGATCGATTCCCTAATCACTCTCCGGCAGAACGCAAAAACAAAGTCCGGTGCGGTGGCGCTCGAAGCGTACCAAATTCAGCTCGACACCAAGGAACGTATTATTGAGGCGTACTCAGCGGCGCTCAAACGGGACACAGTCACGAGCGGCAATCTATTCGCCGATGCCTTGCAACCCAATGAGGTTCCGGTCGTGCTGGCTGACCGGGACCAGCGTATGTTCGGCGATTACCTGCGGTACTCCATCGATACCGAGAAGGGGCGCATTGTTACGTCCAAGTCAAACTACGAGACCGGGCTGTTTTACGGCGAGAACCTCCACCGCCAGCACAAAGACATTTTCTACCTAGACAATGGCCGTTATACAACGTGTGCTGCCAATGAACCGCACTTCCACTTCAGTTCCGACCATTTGAAGCTGATCGAGGGTAAGCGGCTTATCGCCCGGCCGGTGGTGCTCAATATCGGCCGCTTGCCCATACTGGCCCTGCCGTACTACGTATTCCCGCTGGAGAAAGGGCGGCACTCCGGAATCCTGCCGTTCTCGCTGGGCAATATCGAGCGGGGGGAGCGGTACATCCGTAACGTAGGTTACTATTGGGCCGCGTCGCAGTACTGGGACTGGCAGGGGGCGCTGGACTATTTCGAAGATCGGGAACGGCTCAATGTTTACAGTCGGTTGTCATACAAGAAAATCTACGCTTTCGACGGTTCCGTCGCTGGCAACTGGGGGCGGGAAACATCGTACGATTCCCGCAACGTACGCGAGTTTCGCAAGAGCCGTTGGACACTAAAGGCCACCCATAACCACGAAATCACCCCGTCGTTCAAAGTAAGCGCTACCGGCGATATCCGCTCCGACCCGACTTACTACAACGACTACTCAACCAACCTCCAGGAGCGGCTGAATCGGGTCGTCCGCTCGCAGGTCAACTTCACCAAGCGCTTCGGGAAGAGCGTCTCGATGTCGGGGACGGTGTCGCACGATGATCAACTCGATAAGGAGTCGCGCACCGATCGCCTGCCGTCGCTCAGCGTTACTCTGCCGCCGGTTCGCCCGTTTGGCAGCGGCGGGCTCGACGAGGAGGGGAAGCCGTCGCGCCGCTGGTACAACGAGCTGATTATTACCTATCGCCCCAGATTCGAGAACTTCTCGAGCCGGATCACGCGCGATTCCCTGGGCGCCGAATTCTCTGACACTACGATTGTTACCGATACGGTCATCACGACAGATACCATCACCGGCTTAGTCGATACGACCTATGTCGACTCGACTGTTGTCACCCGCATTCAGGACACGCTGTCCTACCGCAGCCGAAAAAAGTTCAGCCGCGCGGATCATTCAGTAACGGTGAGTTTTCCTCTAACCATAGCCAAGTACTTTATTCTTAATCCGAATCTGAACTACTCCGAGAATTGGGTGAAGATACATCGCACCGACCAGTCAGACGTGGCCGGTATCGACGCTTCCACCACATATCGCATGTATCGGTACGACGTAGGTGCATCGTTTTCGACCAAACTCTACGGAACCGTTCACCCCGGTCTGTTCGGTGTGACCGGTCTGAGGCAGGTGATCACCCCCGAGGTTACCTATCGCTTTGCACCCAAGAGCGACCGTCACCCGGTTGCTGCCGCATATGCGGGGGCATCAGCAAGGTCTACCTCTAAGAGCGAATCCGTTGGTCTGAGCCTGAACCATGTCTACCAGGCAAAGATCAGGGCTGATGCCGGGGAGCGAAACTACGAGCTGGTCTCGGTGACCCATTCGTTCAGTTACGATTTTGAGGGAATCGGTCGCAAGTACTCGCCCCTGTCAACCAGTCTCCGGTCGAACCTGCTGAAGAACATCCGGCTTACCGTTGATCTGTCCCATTCGCTTTACAAAACCCCGACTGGAAACGAACTTGATTTCTGGCATCCGCGTCTGATGAGCGTGAACGCCAACGCCACCCTCAGCCTGAGGGGGCAGCGCTTCTTGTTCGACGACGCGCAGGCGGCATCGCCGCTCGTAGCCGATTCTGCTCGGAGATTAGGCTTCTCAGGGCCGCGATCAGGTTCTGCCGGCGGGCGGGGATGGGATCTTTCTGCGACATATAGCTACAGCGAAACCGGCAAATTCAGCGGTATATTCCGGAAGTCGAGCTCGATTCGTTTGGCCCTTCTGTTCAGTCTGACTCCGACCACCCAAATCGACTACTCCGAGTATTACGACTTCGCAGCGAAGAAGACAATCGCCAACCAGGTGAGCATAGTTAAGACGCTGCACTGCTGGACCGGGACATTTCATTGGGTTCCAACCGGTTCGCTCCGCGGGTGGGGTTTCATGCTGTATGTTACCGCGCTGCCCGCTGTCAAAATCGACAACTCCCAGAGCACGCTCAGCAGCTCCTATTTCCAGGGCATGCGGTAGTGCCATCCCAACTAATATCTCCTGAATCGCGGGCGGCAAACCTCCCGGTCTACGGCTTCCAGAGCCTTCTTCGATAAACGGGCTGACGAGGACGTCCGCGGCGCACGGAGTACACAAATCTACAGTCTATAAAGCAAATTTCCCCAATTGGTGCGGGTTTCCGGCTTGTTTTGTTGTTGACAGGTTCACTCTACCTCCGGTTTTTGAACCCCAGTTGAAGATTAAACAGGTCACACCCTCACTCAAAGAAAGGAAGTAGCCATGACCAAGGATGAAATGATCGCCATCATGGCTGAGACATCCGGTATTACCCGGAAGCAGGCGACCCAGGCCCTGGAGGCGTTCATGGAGAACGTGACGCGGAGTCTAAAGAAGGGCACCAAGGTCAGCTTCTCCGGATTCGGTACCTTTGCCATTTCGAACCGCAAGGCCCGCACCGGCAGGAACCCGCAAACCGGCGCGGCCATCAGCATTCCGGCCACCCGGGTGCCGGTTTTCAGAGCCGGCAAAAACCTCAAGGAGGCAGTGCGGAAGTAACGATATCGTCCTGAATGGCAGGAGGCAGGTTGTACTGGCCTGCCTCCTTTTTTACCTCAGATCAACCTATGGGCAAGCGCAAAAGCCAGAGTTTGTCGAATCGGTGGCGCCGCTTGACCGGCGGACTGGTGTTTATCGCCGCCGTACTTATCCTCGTAGCGCTGGCTACCCACAGTAGTGTCGATGATGCCCGCATCAAGGGAGAACTCGACCGCTTTCTCGATCCCTTTGAAATACAGTACCGCAACCAGGGGGGTATGCTGGGAGCATATCTGTCCTATGCGCTGATGGTCGTACTGGGGTGGCTGTCGTTTTTCATACCGCTCGGTTTGTTTCTGCTGTCCTTACGTCTGTTTTCAACAGAACCGGCGGCATATATGCGCCTCACCGGGCTGGTCTCGTTCCTGGTCGCTGTTCTGGGCACCGTTGTATACAACGTCTCGCATCTGTCCACACCGCTCTTGGGCATGGAGAGCGGCGCGATCGGCGGTTATGCACTGGTCAAGCTAACCGCCGTCTGCCTTAAGGTGCTGGGAACCGCCGGAACTTATGTCGTCTGCGGCGGTCTGATCGTGGTGTTGCTGCTGACCTTTACGTCCGTGCACCACCTGTTAAGGTGGGGACAAAGCGATTCCCAACCGGGCTGGATTCGCCACCTCGGCATTTCAGCATGGGCGGCGATCAAACGGTTCTTTTCGTTCGACTGGCTCTCCGGCGGTGCAGTCACGGAGGACACGGAAGGACGGAATGAGGATGAAGAGCACGCGGAATCGATTCCGAGCGACCTTGACCTCCCTGAAGACGAGATGGTGGAAAGTGAAGCCGGTGAGTTGACTGACAAATCGGGCGAAATGCACACCGGTCGAAGGCGCACCACACTGAAACGGCCTGCGGAGAAAATTCATATCGAGTCGATGAAGTACGAATACCCCGGCCTTGATCTCCTCAACGACCCGCCGGAGAGTTCCGTTACGGTCAGCGACGACGAACTCCAGATGACCGCGCGAATGCTTAAGGAAACGCTTGAGACTTTTCAGATATCAATCGAGGGAGCAATCACTTCCAGCCCCGGTCCGATCATCACACGGTTTGAATTCAAACCGGGTGCAGGGGTCAAAGTCAATCGCATAGTGAGTCTGGCCGATGATCTCGCGCTCGCGCTAAAGGCGAAGCGCATCAGGATTGTCGCCCCCATTCCCGGCAAGGCGGCGGTCGGTGTGGAGATTCCGAACCGCCACACGCAGTCTGTTTATCTAAAGGAACTGCTCAGCACCGAGGAGTATCACGATAATCGCCTTCGCCTGCCGCTGGCGCTCGGCAAAACCATTAACGGCAAGCCGTTCGTGACCGACCTGGCCAGGATGCCGCACTTGCTGATCGCGGGGGCTACCGGCTCGGGCAAGTCGGTCTGCATGAATACGCTGATTACGTCGCTCATTTACAAGCTCCACCCGCTGCATATTCGTTTCGTGTTTATCGACCCCAAGATGCTCGAACTCTCAGTCTACGCCAACATACCGCACCTCGGACGCCCCGTGATTACCAGTCCGAAACGAGCCGAGCAGGTACTGGCGGACATCGTGGTCGAGATGGAAAAACGATATCGCCGCCTGGCCGAAGGCGGCGTGCGCAATATCGAGGACTACAACCGCCGCCAGTCCAAAGAGGAGGAAAAGCTCCCGTACATAGTGGTGTGTGTGGATGAGCTGGCCGATTTGATGATGGCGGCCACATCATCCAAGGTGGAGACCCTGATAACCCGTCTGGCTCAGATGGCCCGTGCGGTCGGCATCCACCTGGTCCTGGCCACCCAGCGGCCATCGGTGGACGTAATCACCGGTCTGATCAAGGCGAATTTCCCGGCGCGAATTGCGTTTCAGGTGGCCAGCAAGGTCGATTCGCGGACCATTATAGACGCCAACGGCGCGGAAAAGCTGCTCGGCTCAGGGGATATGCTGTTCCTGAGCACCGGCCACCCGGAACCAACCCGTCTTCATGGTGCTTACATCTCCAGCGAGGAAACCGACAAAATAGTCGAATTCATCAAGGAGCAGGGACTCCAGATGATGGCTCTCGAGGGCATCTCCCAGGCGACCGGTGACAACGCCGAGGCGGAGGTCGATTTAGGTGATCCGCTGTTCCGCGAGGCCTGCGAGGTGGTTATCAGACACAAGCAGGGATCAGTCTCGCTGTTGCAGCGGAGGCTTGGAATCGGCTACCAACGAGCGGCGCGGCTGATCGATAAGCTGGAGCAGGCGGGCGTGGTTTCGCCGTTCGACGGTTCCAAGGCGCGTGATGTAATCGTGGATCAGGCGTATGTCGACGCCATGTTCTCCGGCTCGCCCGGCGAGCCGGCCGACCGTTCGTCCTGAACTTATCTTCTCGCGGCGACGTATAATCTCCGATGATAAGATCAATTATACCCCTGGTGCTTGCTACTGCTTTATCAGCGGCTGCCCAGGAACCGGGCGACCCGTTTGAGCAGGTCAAGGCAAATATGATCCGTGCGGCCTGTTGTCGCTTTGAGTTCCTGTCGATTATCGAATCGCAGGTGTTCGAATCGGTGGATACTACTGAGGGTATGGCGTTGATCGCCGCCGACGGGCGGTATTTCATCAGAGTTGGCAGCGACCAGTACCTGAAGACAGCAGACAAACTGTATAGCTATTCCGGACAGGAAAAC
Organism: Candidatus Zixiibacteriota bacterium; assembly: GCA_040752815.1. NCBI lineage: Bacteria > Pseudomonadati > Candidatus Zixiibacteriota > Candidatus Zixiibacteriota bacterium. Next base: position 3,693 of record JBFMGC010000044.1, on the reverse strand, counting down.
CAAGTGACGGTCGAAGTTGTATCCGATAACGCTTCATCTCACGAAACCGTGTCATTTGTTACCCGGTTAGACGACTATTATTCAGCTTCTGAGCGCACCCCCGACCGGGAGTACTACCTGGCGCGGCGCGACTCGAGTGCCTCCAACCTTCCGGATTCGATGATCGTTGTCCTGACGGGCAAAAAACCGCGCCTGGAACGGCTCGAGTATTACGACATAAACGACGACCTGAATCGCATTGTCTTCACAGGCGTTGAGTATCTCGATCGCTGCGACGGGAGCACTTTTATGCCTCGCTTTCCCGATTCAGCCCAGGTTATCAACCTGCAGTAGAAACGGCCGTGAAGTTCTTCATCCATAAGCTGGGGTGTCCCAAGAACGACGTTGACGCCGATTATATCGCCGCGCGACTGGTCGACGCCGGACATACGCCGGTGAGCGCTCCGAATCTGGCGGATACTATAGTGGTAAACACCTGCGGATTCATCAACGACGCCAAGGAAGAATCGATCGACGCCATACTCGATCTGGCGCAGCTCAAGAAGCAGGGTCGGCTCAAGACGATTTATGCTTCCGGCTGCCTTAGCCAGCGGTATGGCGATCAGATGCTCGCTCAGATGCGAGAACTCGACGGCGCCTTCGGTCTGGGTGAGGTCGAGGCGATCGCGGAAGCGGTAACGGTTTCCGGACGACCGCGCAAAGTCGTTCGCCACGATGTGCGCGAGCTGGCGTACCTCGACTGGCCGAGCCGCTTTCTGACCGATTCGTTTCCGTACGCCTATATCAAAATCTCGGATGGGTGCGACCGCCTGTGCAGCTACTGCGCGATACCCCAGATGCGCGGACCGTACCGGAGCCGGCCGCTGGCACCGATTGTCACCGAAGCCCGGTTCCTGGCGACCAACGGCAAACGGGAATTGATACTCGTATCACAGGAAGCGACTCTGTGGGGATCCGATCTGGGCGGCAAACCTCGGCTGGTGGATCTGCTGGGGGCTCTTGAATCTGTCGACGGTATTGCCTGGATTCGCCTGCTCTACCTGCATCCGGCGCGCACCGACCGGGAGCTGGTCGATTACATGGCCGACGGAACCAAGACGTTAGATTATTTCGATCTCCCGCTGCAACATGTGAGCACTCCGGTGCTTCGGCGGATGAAGCGCGAGTCCAATCGCCGCACTATCGAACGTCTCTTGACGGATATTGAGAAAAAGGCCCCAGACGCAACCGTGCGAGTGAGTTTCATGGTGGGATTTCCGGGCGAGACCGACGCGCAATTCGAGGAGTTGTGTGATTTCGTGACCGAGCGCCGTTTTGACCGCCTCGGCGTCTTCACGTTTTCTGCAGAAGAGGACACCGCCGCAGCCAAACTAGCTAAACAGATCCCGGAGAAGATCAAGATCGAGCGCTGTGACCACCTGATGACCCTGCAACAGGTGATTGCCTTTGAGAAGAATAACTCCTTGATCGGTATTGAGACCGAGGTTATCATTGACACCGTAGAGTCCGAGACGCGGGCAGAAGGCCGCACTTCGGGGGACGCCCCCGAAATAGACCAGATTGTCCTGGTCCAGGGGCACGACCTCCGCGTCGGTGAGATCTGCCGGGTGCGGATTGAGCACGCCGATGGATACGACTTAACCGGAACCAAAGTGGCTTAGATACCATGATCCAATTCGAAAAGCTGGGCATATTCCTATCGCGGCCGATCGCCTTTCTGCTGGTGCTGATTTACCTAGTGCAGTCCGGCCTGCTGGTGTATCTCATCACTGATAAGTTCGACCTCGAAGAGCAGATTTCTTTTCAGCAAAAGCGGATCCGCGAACTGGAAGAACGCATTCAGATTCTGAAGGCAATCGATGATTTCCAGATTGGCTTCAACCAGGACGAGAAAAACAAGCTCGGCGATGTCGTCTATTCGGAGAGCCGGAAATACGGCTACGACCCGATGTTTGTCATGGCGATCATCCTGACCGAATCATCGTTCCGCAAAGACCAGGAATCTCCCAAAGGGGCACTGGGTCTGATGCAGGTAGTGCCGTATGTCGGCGCCGAAGTGGCTCCGCGCGCCGGAGTAGACTGGGACGGCTCGGAAACCCTGCACGAATCGGAGTCCAACATCAAACTGGGCACGCGGCTTCTGTTCGAGCAGATTCTCAAATTCGGCGATGTCAAGAAGGCGCTGGTGGCCTACAACATGGGCGAGACCGCGCTGCGCGACCTGATGCGACGCAACGAGCCGCTCCCCCGGCGGTATCTTCGCGCGGTCGAGGAAAACTACCGCATGTTGAAGGAGACCTACAAGGTTTGACCCCTCGGCGACATATCCACATGGTATTTCTGCTGCTGGTTGTAATCCTGGCCGGCTGCGGTGGGAAAACGAATTTAGCCAAGCTCAGCTCCCGCGAGTTATTTGAGCTGGGCATGGAGAAGTACAAAAAGAAGAAATACCTTGAGGCGATTGAGGCCCTGCAGGCGACTATCTTTAACTACCCGGGGGAGAGCCAGATCGACACGGCCCAGTACTACCTGGCGCTGTCGTATTTCGGCAACGAAGATTATGTCCTGGGACAAGTGGAATTCAACCGCCTGCTGACGAACTACCCGGCATCACCGTTCGCCCCTCAGGCTCAGCTTATGAAGGCGGTCTGTTTCTTCAAAGGTACGCCCAATCACTACGGACTCGACCAGACCGATCTCCAGACGGCCATCACCCAGTTTGAAGACTTCATACTTGACTATCCCGAGTCGGAAGCTGTCCCGGAGGCGAATCACTATCTCAAGGAGGCACGCACGCGGCTGGCTCACAAGTATTATGAGAGTGGCATTGTCTATATCCGCCTCAGCGACTATACTGCCGCCCGTACCTATTTCCAGAAAGTAATCGACGAGTACACCAACACCGAATACGCCGCTGATGCCACCTACCAGATCGCCGAGACGTATTACCGTCAGAGGAACTGGGACAAGGCCAACGAGCTGTTTTCCAACTTCGGGACAATCTGGCCCGAACACCGCTGGGCCGCCGACGCCGCCGAAAGGGCCTGTGAGGCCGCGTTTCAGGGCGGTGAAGAGGCTCTCCGCGCGGGCGAGTCAACTGTAGCGCGCCGTCGCTTTGAACGCTTCCGCACCGCTTGCGGGCAGGACACCGACAGACTGAAAAAGGTCGAGGAGTACCTGCAGATGATCGGCAATCTCCCGGTCGTTGAGGTGGATTCCACCGATGCCGGCTCCTAAGCCGGGCGAGCGGTGGGGAATTCTCGGCGGGGCGTTTGATCCTGTCCATAACGGCCATCTGGCTCTCGCTCAAAACATCATGTTCCTTCGCCGGCAGAGTGGAGTCTTCCTGGTGCCAACTGTCGACCCGCCGCATCGGACCCAGCTGCCAGTGGCTTCATTCGACCATCGTTTGGCGATGGCACGACTGGCCGCGGATGAACTAGACGGCATCGAAGTCAGTGACGTAGAGAAGACCACCCCCCGTCCCAGCTACACTCTGCACACGGTGCGAGCGCTTCGCGCGCGCTATCCCGGCGTGGAACTGGAGTTGACAATTGGCGCCGATCAACTAAGCCAGCTAAAATCCTGGTATCTATGGGAGACGCTATTGAGTGAAATCAAGCTCCTGGTTGGTCTGCGCCCCGGCGCCCCGGTCGGCGATTTGTCTGCTTTCCCCGAAAACTGTATCCAGAT
>JBFMGC010000043.1 GCA_040752815.1 Candidatus Zixiibacteriota bacterium | reverse complement strand
TGCCGCTGCGAGAGATTATCAGACTGACTTATAATGCAAAGAAAGGAGATCGTGATGCCCAACAACGTAGTTGAGATTCTCCAAAGCGTGGTGGGAGAACTCAAAGAGATGGCCCGTTCGCAGTCGATAGTGGCCGCGCCGATTACGGTCGGCGACAAGACGGTAGTGCCCGTGGTGAGGATGACAGTCGGTTTCGGAGCCGGCGGCGGCCAGGGCGAAGCCGACAAGAAAGGCTCCGGTTTTGGCGGCGGTGGCGGTGGCGGGGTCTCGATTGAACCGGCGGCGTTCATTATTATGGACAAAGACGGTATCAGTCTGCTTCCGGCCAAAAAGGGCAACTGGGAGAGCCTGATCGAGGCGATTCCGGGGGTAGCGTCGAAGATTATGGAGCTCAAAGGCAAGCACAAGCCCGACAAGGGGACAGCCGCCGAGGAAGCAACCTCGTAGCCGCCTCGTCAGCGCCGCCATCCGGCAGAACTTGCCGCTTGTCATTACCGGGCGATTGCTGTATCCTTACGGCCTGAAATGGCGGAAACAAACGCCCAGATGGGCGGTTTTCGGCCCAAGGGGCTATGTCGGGATGGCGACCATCCCGGGCTACAAGAAGAGTCCTGTAGGTCGGGACCCTTACGGTCCCGACAACGTGTCGGGTTGACAAACATCCCGGCCCATGGAAGCCAAGGTGTGTGATTGTTCGATAAAGTCCTCATAGCCAATCGCGGCGAAATCGCCCTCAGAGTTATCCGTGCCTGCCACGAGCTCGGCCTTAAGACCGTGGCGGTTTATTCCGAGGCCGATCGCGACGCTCTCCACGTCAGGTTTGCCGATGAAGATGTCTGTATCGGTCCGCCGCCGCCCGGGCAGTCATATCTGGACTTCAAGCGGATTATTTCTGCCGCCGAAGTCACCAACGCCGGCGCGATCCATCCGGGCTACGGCTTCCTGGCCGAAAACGCCGATTTCGCCGAGGTCTGCGAATCCTGCGGAATCGTGTTCATCGGCCCCACTCCCAAACAAATCCGCCTCATGGGGGATAAAGCGTCGGCGAAGGCGCTCATGAAGGAAGCCGGCGTGCCGGTGATCCCCGGCTCCGACGGTGTGGTGGCCTCGTTCGAGATCGCCCGCGAAGTCGCTGAGCAAGTAGGCTATCCGGTTATACTGAAGGCCGTAGCCGGAGGGGGCGGCAAGGGGATGCGGATTTGCCGCGATGCCGCCGAACTGGAACGCGGATTTCATATTGCGTCGACCGAAGCCGCCAATGCTTTCTCCAATCCGGATCTCTATCTCGAAAAAGTCATTGTCAATCCGCACCACGTGGAAATTCAGCTCCTGGGCGACACCCACGGCAACTACTACCACTTCGGGGAACGCGACTGCTCGATCCAGCGCCGCCATCAGAAATTAATCGAAGAAACACCGTCGCCGCTGATGACCGAGGAACTTAGGGCTCGCATGGGCGAAGCCGCGGTGGCCGGCGCACGCCGGGTAGAATATCGCGGCGCGGGGACTATCGAATTTCTGGTCGACAACAACCATCGTTTCTACTTCATGGAAATGAACACCCGCATCCAAGTCGAGCACCCGATCACGGAGGAAGCCTTCGAGGTCGACCTGGTGCAGCATCAGATCAAAGTGGCACTCGGCGAGCGACTGACCTACCGGCAGGCCGATCTCCGCCACAAATGGGTAGCGATCGAATGCCGCATCAACGCCGAAGATGTCGAGAAGGACTTCCGGCCCACGCCGGGCAAGATCGACGCCATCCACGTGCCGGGTGGTCCGGGGGTGCGGGTCGACAAGGCGGTCTACGCCGGCTACACCATACCGCCGTATTACGATTCGATGATGGCCAAGTTGATTGTGCGCGCCCGTACCCGCGAGCAGGCGCTGGCTAAGATGCGGGTGTCGCTCGATCAGTTTATCGTCCAGGGTGTCCCGACCACGATCCCGTTCCACCGCGAGATTTTTGACCATCCCGATTTCATCGCCGGTAACTACGACACATCGTTCCTGGAAACCAAATTCCGCGGGCCGGGCGACGACGCAAAAAAAAAGTCGGTAACGGTGAAGCGACCGGGTGAAGGCGACACGTCGGAAGCGCTGACCGCGGTCGCGATTGAACCGCCCGCCGCCGATTCAGCATCTCAATAATCCGGAGGTAGTAGCAGTGAATGTTCCAGCAGATTTGAAGTACACCAGCGAGCACGAATGGGTCGGCGTGGAGGGCCGAATCGCCACGGTCGGGATCACGGATTACGCCCAGGGAGAATTGGGCGACGTTGTTTTCGTGGAACTGCCGAAGATCGGCGCTGTTGTCAAGCGGGGTGAAGCCTTCGGCACGATCGAAGCGGTCAAGGCGGTGTCGGAGTTGTTTTCTCCCGTTACGGGTAAGATTGTTGAGGTCAATGCCGCGCTGGGCGATGATCCCATGACGGTCAATCGGGACTGCTACGGCGACGGCTGGATGATCCGGGTGGACATCGACGATCACACCGAACTGGAGCAATTGCTCGATTCCGACGGCTACTCCAATCTGATTGGTCACTAAGACGCATTGTCCCCTCATGAAGACGCATTACAGGTAAGACATGGCATATTTGTCCAACACCGACGCTGATCGCAAGAAGATGCTGGAGAAGATCGGCGTTGGTTCTCTCGAGGAGATCTTTCAGGATATCCCGGCCAACCTGCGGCTGAACCGACCGCTGAACATCCCCGCTCTTTCAGAAATGGAGGTGCTGGCCGAATTGGAACAGCTTTCTCGGCAGAATCGCCAGGGAACGGTCTGTTTCGCCGGCGGCGGCGTGTACGATCATTTTATTCCGTCGGCTCTGGCCACGCTCGCCTTTCGTCCTGAGTTCATGACCGCTTACACACCGTACCAGGCCGAGGTCGCCCAGGGGACCCTGCAGGTCATCTACGAGTTTCAGACCCATATCTGTCGCCTGACCGGAATGGAGGTTGCGAACGCGTCGATGTACGACGGCGCCACCGCTGCTGCCGAGGCCGCCCTTTTGGCAATATCGGTCACCGGGCGGAACCGTGTCATCGTCTGCGAAACAGTTAGCCCCTTTGTGCGCGATGTCCTGGCGGCATACGTGACTCCTCGCGACATCGAAGTGGTCACCGCGCCGATGAGCCAGGGCATTACCGATCTCAAGAAGCTGTCCGACTTAGTTGACAACCGGGCCGCCTGTGTGATTGTCGCCCAGCCCAATTTCTTCGGACAACTGGAGGAGGTCGAGCGGATCGGCGAGATTATCCATCAGGCGGGCGGCAAGTTCATCATGGTGGTAGATCCGATAGTCCAGGCGCTGCTGAAAACGCCGGGTGATATCAGTGCCGATCTGGCGGTCGGCGAGGGCCAACCTTTGGGAATCCCGATGTCGTTCGGCGGCCCTCTGCTCGGCTTCTTCGCTGCAAAAAAAGAGCTGGTGCGCAGCCTGCCCGGCCGAATCGCCGCCCGCACGAAAGATATCGAAAGCCGCACCGGATTCGTTTTGACTCTTCAAACGCGCGAGCAGCATATCCGCCGCCAGAAGGCAACCTCGAATATCTGCACCAACCAGGCGTTGTGCGCAACGATGGCATCGATCTACTTCAGCCTCATGGGCCGTACCGGCCTGCGGCAGGTGGCCCTGCTGTCCATGGAGAAGGCCCAGGCGACCGCCAAGCAGATCTGCGCTCTCGACGGATTCGAGCCGTACTTCCCCGGTCCGTTCGTGCGCGAATTCGCAATCCGCACGCCGCGCCCGGCGTCTGAAATCGTGCTTCGACTGGTCGATAAGGGCATACTGCCGGGTGTCGATGCCGGTCGCTGGTATCCGAAGTTGACGGACTGTCTGCTCGTGGCGTTGACGGAGAAGCGAACCGAATCGGAAATAGCAATGCTGGTGGGTGGACTGAGGGAGTTATCAGCCCGTGGCGTATTGTCCGGTGTGTAAAACCGAGTGGGAGAATGGAATGACGGAATGTCCGGTCTGCGCCCGGGAGATAGGCAAGGCTGTGGAAGAACCCCAGGATGTCAAATGGCTTTTGCTCGGCTTTATCGAGGATAAGATTTCTGCCGACTACGCGAAAGAGATTCTGGGATCGTATGAAATCCCGGCCGTGGTTATCTCCAAATCCGGCTTTCTTGGGCAGGCCGGATTGACTTTACCGGGGTTTTATAAGGCAGGAGCGCAGTTGTTTGAGGTCTCAGTACCCGAAGACTTTGTCGAGGAAGCAAGCGGCGTTCTCGATATGGCGCTGGGCGATCGATGGCGAAAAAACGAGACGAGGTCTTAGGTGCCGTACTGTCCGGAATGCGCGTTTGAGTACGGTCGGTCGATATTGGTCTGCCCTGAGTGCAAGATCAGCCTGGTCGATCAGCTCCCCGGCGGCGCGGCGGCTGTCTCGCCGGACGACAGTTGGATTCGCATCTGCCAGATCGGCAGCGACCTGACCTCGCAGGTAGTCCGGGGCCTGCTGGAAACCAACAATATACCCTCGATTGTTATGTCTTCAGCGTTTCAACCGCTGGCCAACGGTGTCGGTTGGGTGGCCGGAGGAGGAAATTCGACCGATGGCGGCCATTACCTGATGGTGCCGCGCGAGTTCCGACAGGAAGTTGAATTGTTGCTTTCCGCCGTGCTTGGCGATGACTTCGAGGCTCTCGATGCACCGAAGCCGTAGATTGACACACACCTTTTTCGAAGGAGCCCACATGCACATCAAGCTAATACTCGCCGTGCTGCTGCTGGCAGCGGTTATCGCCGCCTGTTCCAGCGAGCAGATGCAGCCATCGTCGCTGGTCACGTCGGCCGGAACAGCGCCGTATTACACGAATCTGGACGATGCCCTCGAGGCAGCCCGTGCCGATCAGTTCGTCGTCCTCGATTTCTATACCGATTGGTGAACGTGGTGCAAGAGACTGGACACGGTCGTGTTCGTTAATGACAGCACCATCGATTTCTTCACCAACCGCATGATCCTGGTCAAGGTGAACGCCGAGGTTGACACCACCACGGCGACAAAGTACCACGCGATCGCCTATCCCACGTCGGTCCTGCTCAGAAAGAGCGGTGAGGAGGTCGATCGACTGGTGGGGTATGCCCCCGCAACAGAGTATATCCAGACTTTCGATGATTATTCCAACGGCATCGGGACTCTCGCTGATCTTATCGCCAAAGCTGAGGGCGGCGTGGATCGACCGCTCTATCTGCAGATCGCTGACAAATACAAATATCGCGGCGATGGAGCCGAGGCCCAGACCTGGTTTGCTCGCGTGATCGAAAGCGGCGACCCGGCCGACTCGCTCTCCGGCGAGGCTCGTCTGGCCTTCGCTGATTTCCTGCGCCGGGACAAGAGGTATGACGACGCGCTCGATGCCTACAGGAAGATCGAGCAGGAGTTCACTGCTACCTATCATGGGCAGGACGCGGTAATCTACCAGGCAATAGTCTATCGTCAGAAAGGCGACACGGCGCAGGCTATTAGCACGTTCGGGAACTTCCTCGAGCGTTATCCGAATTCCTCGGACACTACCTATGCCCGGGAACAGATAGAGAAGCTCAAGAACCCGAAACCTGTCGCGGCACAATAGCGTCGTTCGGGATTTCGTTGGATGGATGATCGCGTGGAAGAGAAGATTCTGATCTACGAGAAATCGTCGGCCGGGCGTAAGGGATACAACCTTCCCGCCACCCGGCAGAGTGACGCGGAGATTCTAAAAGGCATTCCGGAGCGTTTCCGGCGGACTCAGGAAGCGGCGCTCCCTGAAGTGGCCGAGCCGGAAGTGGTGAGGCACTATGTGCGCCTGTCGACCAGGAATCACCATATCGACAAGGGGTTTTACCCGCTCGGCTCGTGCACGATGAAATACAACCCGAAGCTCAACGACGCCGCCGCATCGCTGCGTGGTTTCCAGTCACATCACCCGCTCACACCCTGCAGCCGTTCGGCAGGCAGCCTGCAGTTGATGTGGGACCTGATGGGCTTCCTCAAGGAAGTGTCGGGCTTCCACGCCGTTTCGCTCCAACCGGTGGCCGGAGCCCACGGGGAGTTCTGCGGCCTGTTGATCATCCGCGCCTATCATCTCGATCGCGGTCGGAACCGTCGCAAGATCATTATCCCGGACTCTGCGCACGGCACCAATCCGGCGTCGGTGACGTCCATAGGGTACACCACGGTCGAGGTCAAGTCGAACGAGCGCGGCATAATCTCGCCCGACGCGGTGGCGGCGGTGCTCGACGACGATGTCGCCGGAATGATGATGACCAATCCCAACACGCTGGGGCTGTTCGAGAGCAATGTCGAGCAAATCGCCCGCATGGTGCACGACGCCGGCGGGCTGATGTACATGGACGGGGCCAATCTCAATGCCAATATGGGGATCTTCCGGCCGGGTGATGTCGGGTTTGACATCATGCACTTCAACCTGCACAAGACCTTTTCCACGCCGCACGGGGGCGGTGGTCCGGGTGCAGGTGCGGTCGGGGTGACCGCAGAACTCGAAAAGTTCCTGCCGTTCCCGGTGCTGGAGAAAGATCGCGACGGCAAACTGTTTTTCAATTATGATCGCCCCAAATCGATCGGTCGCCTCTCCACGTTCTACGGCAATTTCGGCAACATGGTCCGCGCCTACGCCTATATCCGCTCGCTCGGCGGCGACGGTCTTCGCGAGGTGTCCGAAAACGCGGTCCTCAATGCGAACTATCTCAAGGAACTGCTCAAGCAGGACTATGACCTGCCGTACGATCGCCACTGCATGCACGAATTCGTGCTCTCCGGCAACAGGCAAAAGAAGCTGGGCGTGAAAACGTCGGACATCTCCAAGCGGCTGCTCGATTTTGGCGTCCACGCACCCACCAATTATTTCCCGCTGATTGTCCCCGAGGCGCTCATGATCGAGCCGACTGAGACCGAGAGCTGCGAGACGCTCGAACAGTTCGCCGAGATCATGGTTCAAATCGCCCGCGAAGCGGAAACGGACCCGCAGATCGTCACGTCTGCGCCGCACAATACTCCAGTGCGGCGGCTCGATGAAACGCTGGCGGCGCGCACGCTGGATGTGAATTACTCGGGTTAGCTGAACAGACTTGCCAAACCGGGGCCGGCGCTCTTTACTTGGGCGCCGGCCTTTTTTATGATCGAACTCGACCACATCAGCTACTGGTATCCGCGCCGCACCGAATCTGCCCTGCGCGACCTGACGCTGCGCGTCCGTGACGGCGAGTCGGTGTGTATCATGGGTCGCAACGGCTCCGGCAAATCCACTCTCGTCAAACTGATTGCCGGGCTTATCAAACCTGACCGGGGAAAAGTCAGAGTCGACGGTCAAGTGGCGATTCTATTTCAAAACCCCGACAACCAGATGGTCACCACGCTCGTGGAAAAAGAGATCGCCTTCGCGCTCGAAAATCGCGCTGTCCCGCAAGACGACATGGAGCAGGCGATCACCCGAATCACCCGCCAATGCGGGATCGAGCCTCTCCGCCGAAGACTGACTTCGGAGTTATCGGGAGGCGAAAAACAGCGAGTCGCTGTCGCCTCGGTCATGGTGCAGGAACCAGCCGTATTGCTCCTCGACGAACCGGATTCGTTTCTCGATCACCGGGGCCGAAAGATACTCGCAGAGGAACTGCAAAGGCTCCACGCGCAGGATCCCGCTCTTATTGAAATCCGTATCACTCAAAACCCGAAGGTTGCACAGGGATATGGTCGCTTAATCGTGGTGGATAATGGCGGAGTGATTGCCGACGGAGATCCGGCGACACTGCTGGCCGATGGCACCTTATGTTCGTCCACCGGTATCGCAGTGGCCGACCCGGCATCGATAAAAATCTCGCTACCCTCGCGCCTGAGAAACCACGGCGACGATGAGTCCGGACATTTGCGGCAAGTGCGGGCAGAAAACGTGAGCTTCAATTGGCCTTTCTGTCCGCCAGTGTTCGAGAGCTTGTCGTTGTCGGTCGCGAAGCGCGAGACAGTCGGTTTAGTTGGTTCGACCGGTGTCGGAAAGAGCAGTATCGGCCTGCTGCTCGCGGGACTAGTCTCTCCGACCGCCGGGAGTGTGGTCTATCTAAATGGAAGCGGCGCGGCGTTGGCCCGGGCGCATATTCGGGGAAATGTCGCGCTTGTGCTCCAGCAGGCGGAGCGCCAGTTCTTTCTGGAGAGCTGCGAGCAGGAGATTGCATTCGGCCCGAAGAACCTGGGACGAAAGCTCTCTACATCCGAAATTCACGAGTTGTTCGAGATGATCGGCCTGAGCCCGTCGCGCTACTCGTCGCGCGACCCGTTCACGCTGTCCGCGGGCGAAAAACGTCGCCTCGCGTTCGCCGCGGTACTGGCGATGGGGCCATCGCTGGTGATTTTCGACGAGCCGACCGCCGGGCTCGACGGCGAGGGGGTCGGGCGGTTTATCGCACTGTCGCACGCCCTGAGGTCGCATGGAATGGGGCAACTGGTGATTAGCCACGACACGGATATTATCGACCACGTATGCGACCGCGTGATGCTATTGGATGAGCACGGCAAGTTGGAGCACCAGATACCCCAGCCCGCCTAAGCCCGGCTGGCCTGCCAGCCGAACACCGATCGGCAGGCCTCCGAGCCTGCCGCCATGTGGCCCACCTGCTTGTGGGTGGGGGCATCGACCGCCTCCAATCGCAACAAGAACCCCTGGCGAGCCGTCGGTCGCCGGACCAGCTACAGCGACACCGACGGACAGAGTTTCGCCAGGACGCACTCGCGGCACTTCGGACGGCGCGCCACACAGATCGCACGGCCGTGGTCGATCAGCATGTGTGAGTAGACAATCCAGTCTTTTTGGGGAATTACAGTCATCAAGTCACACTCGATCTTGACCGGATCGGACTCTCGTGTCAGACCCAGCAGGCGGCTGATCCTGGCCACATGGGTATCGACCACCACACCCTCGGCCAGATCGAATCCGGCGCCCAGAACCACAGATGCCGTCTTTCGACCCACTCCCGAGAGCTTCAGCAGCTCGTCAAGCGTACGCGGTATCTCTCCATTGTATGCGGTGACCAACTGCTGGGCCGATTGCCTGATTGCTTTTGCCTTATTGACATAGAATCCGGTTGTGAAAATCAGCTTTTCGAGGTCCGCCCGGTCGGCCTCGGCAAAATCTTTGACGGTGGGATATTTTGCAAACAGCTCCGGGGTCACCTTGTTCACACGTTCATCGGTGCACTGCGCAGAAAGAATAGTGGCCACCAGCAACTGGTGCGGCGTTCGAAAATCAAGAGAACAGCGCGAGTCCGGATACCGTTTCTTCAGCAGCGCGACAATCTGCTTCGCCCGTGTCTTCTTATCATTAAGCGACTCACGCGGCATGGTCACTCCGCACATCCGAGTATAACCACGCGGTCCACTCCCGCCAGGTCCTTCAGGTACGAAAACGATACATAGCGGGAGTCTCCCTCGGTCAGGGCAGCCACCGCTTCGGCCTGGCCATACCCAACCTCGAACATAATCCGTCCACCGGGCGCCAGATAGTTGGGACTGTCGCGCACGATCACGCGAATGACATCAAGCCCGTCCCTGCCACCCAGCATGGCGATCCGGGGGTCGTGCAGCACTTCCTTTTGCAGGGTTGGATATTCCGCCTCGGTAATATAAGGCGGGTTGGACAGGATAACATCAAACCGCTCGGCGGCCTGCAGCGCCGAAAAATGATTAGACTTTCTGAACTTGATTCGGTCGGCCACACCCAGTTCACTGGCGTTCCTGCGCGCCACCGCGAGGGCGTCGGCTGAAATATCCAGGGCCACCGCGGACGCATCCGGCAGCTCGGCGGCCATGGTCACCGCGATCACTCCGGACCCGGTGCCGAGATCCAGTACGCGAGGAGAGCGAATTCCGGACAGACGCAAGAACTTGATTGCCGCCTCGCACAGCGTTTCGGTTTCCGGAGTGGGCGCCATTACGGCTTCATTGACATAGAACTTACGGCCATAAAACCAGGCTTCCTGCAGGATGAACTGAAGCGGGTAGCGCTCGCGCCGCCGGGCGACAATCTCGCTGATTCGTCGCAGGGCCCGGTCGTCGAGCAATTCCTGCCCGTGCAGGTACAAGTTGAGCCGGTCGACCTCGAGCACGTGACAGAGAATCCACTCGATCTCGGCCCGGGCGCATTCGATACCGACATCCTCCAGCAGCTTGGCCTGCTCGGCAATAAAGTGCGGCAGGTACGGCACGGTGGTCATAGACACTTACCCGGAGTCACACCCGTGCGACAGAGCGGCTGCGACGCCACCCGGCGAGATACAGGGCCGCGACCAGAGCTATCCAGGTATAGCAGAAGGCGTAGGTGAACCTCTGCGAGAATTGGATCGAGTGCGGGATAAGGTAGATAAAAAGCATGACCAGAAACGTACCCAACCCGATCCATCCGAGAGTCCGTGGCGCAAACGAGTCGCGGCCGACCTTCCCCCGGCTGAGGCTGCCGAGAGTGGACAGCGATGCAAACGCCAGGTAGATCCAAAGCAGTTGGGTCTTGTTGTCGGTGGCATCGGTGCCGAACGGCACCCCTTCCCAGTAGCCGTTAAAGGCATAATAGTTCATCGGAATTCCGAGCGGGTACCCGCCGATAAAACAGAACACCGCCGCCCAGAACAGATACACGGCCATTGGCCTGATCTCAGCGCCGCCGCGAATGATCGGAATCGCATGTATTGTTGCCATGGAAATACAGAATACGGTGGCAAAGATGAAGAAGACGTGACCGATCAGAATGGCGATCGGCACTTTACCGATATATCTAAGCTGGAACGGTGAACCATCGGCCTGGAGAAACCGCCCTTCCACCAGGCCGTCCGGAGTATGTACCTCGAAGTAATAGTGGAATCGACCGCCGCGCTCGCGAGCAGTGACCACAACGAAGAACTCACCCGGCTTGCCGCGGACCGACAGCATTTGATACCTGTCATAGCTGTCCATCTGATCCGGAGGCAGGCCCCTGAGCTGGCCTGTGCGAAATACCACTCGCCTGAAATCCAGCGGGCCGGAAACAGTGACCCGGATTGTATCAGATTGTGATTCGACTATTTTCGGAACCGTGACCATCTCGAACCGGTAGGCGCCGTCGACATGAACCAGATGCTCCGGCTGGCCGCGCGAATTGGTCCGCGCGATAATAAGCATGGCCAGGGAAATGAAAACAGCCAGGCTGATACGCAGCGTGCGGCTCATGCCTTGCTCCGCACGCCCGGCTCGGCCAGTTTGAGACGCTCGGCCTGGTCGTGCTGCCGGAGCGGCTCGATCAGACTGTCGACATCGCCTCCGAGAATCTCACTCAGGCGGTAGAGGGTCAGGCCGATCCGGTGGTCGGTCACCCGCGACTGCGGGAAATTATAAGTTCGAATTTTGGCGGAGCGATCCCCGGTCGACACCATGGAACGACGCTCGGCCTCGATCTTGGCGTTCCGCTCGGCCAGCATCTTGTCATACAGACGGGCGCGGAGCACCTTGAGCGCCTTGGCCCGGTTCTTGATCTGCGATTTTTCGTCCTGGCAGGTGACCACCAGCCCGGTAGGAAGGTGGGTAATTCGGACCGCGGAATCGGTCGTGTTGACCGACTGCCCGCCATGGCCGGTGGACCGATACACATCAACCCGGATATCCTCCTCCCTGATTTCGACCTCAACCTCCTCGGCCTCGGGCAGGACAGCCACCGTGATGGCCGAGGTGTGAATCCTCCCCTGCGACTCGGTGGCGGGCACGCGCTGCACCCGGTGCACCCCGGACTCGTACTTCATGAGCCCATAGGCCTGGTCGCCGTCGAGCGAAAAGATAATTTCCTTGAACGCGCCGGGGATGGAATCGCTGGTGCTGAGGATCTCCATTTTCCATCCCTTCCGGTCGGCGTAGCGCTGATACATGCGGAAGATGTCGGCCACAAACAGCCCGGCCTCGTCGCCGCCGGTGCCGGCGCGAATCTCTATCACCGCCGGTTTGTCGTCAGTCGGATCGCGCGGCAGCAGCCGAAGTTTGAACTCATTCTCGACCGTCTCCAGCCGCGCCTCGTGCCGGGCAAGCTCTTCCCGCGCTATCGCCACCAGCTCCTCGTCACCCCCCTCGCGGATGATCTCGCGGGCCTCGTCTATCCCCGTAACCACCCGTCGGTACTCCCGGCCGGCCTCGAGGATTTCGGAAATCTGGCGGCGCTCACGGTTGAGCTCGATCAGTTTCTTGCGGTCGGCGAGATTGGCCGGGTCGATCAGTTGCTTATCGACTTCGGCCAGGCGCGCTTCAATTCTATCTACAATCTCCAGCATCAGTCATCATCCTCAATGTAAACAAACGTACGCCATCCCACTCGTGGGGGCAAGATCAATTGTGGACCGACCAAGAGACCGGCGTTTCCATGCGCGGCCCCGCGCAGAAGCGCGGGGTCTCCTCTGCCCGTGTATCGAAGAAGGATCTGGATGGGGCAGATCGGGAGGTCCGCCGCCCACGAGTTATTAGTTGGGAGGCACTGGCTAAGAAACAGGCGTGCGGCGGCAGGTTAGTTTGGACTCGGTGACCCCGAGAGATGCCTCCAACGCAGCGATGGCCACCTCGAGCTGATCGAGCGACGGCTCCTTAGTCGTAATGCGCTGCAGCCAAAGACCGGGGGCGATGAGCACGCGGGTTACTGCGTTGTCGCGGGTCTTGCCGGAGAGCTTGAGCAGCTCATAGGAGGCCCCGGCTACTATCGGGAGGAGGCTGAAATGCACAGCGAAACGCGGGCCGAGCGCGGGGGCATGGCCGACAATTAACGCATAAATGGAATCAGACACCGAATACACCAATATGGCCAGGAGAGCGACAATCAGAATGAACGATGTTCCGCAACGGGGATGAAACCGGGTAAACCCCGCCGCAAGCTGGGGTGTCAACTCATGACCCATTTCGTAAGTATAGATCGACTTGTGCTCGGCCCCGTGATACTGAAAGACCCGACGGAATTCACCGAAAAGCGAAATGGCCCACACATAAAGCAAGAACAGCAGCAGGCGGACAGCCCCGGCCACGAGATTGAATCCGACCGCCTCACGGCCGTACCCGAACAGATCGGCCACTCCCTGGGCCGCAGCGAGCGGCAGATAGAAGAAGATGCCTATGCCGAGCGCCATGGCCATGATCGCCGTGCCGATCATCAAAAGCGCGTTGCGATTGTTCTTGTTCGGCTTGTACTCACGGCCTTCTTTGACAGCCTCTTCCTTTTCCGCTTCCTGAATGGCGATCTCGGCCGAGAAGTTCAGCGTGCGGATACCGAGCACGAGCATTTCCACGAACGCCACTGCACCGCGAAGAACCGGAACGTTCAGCACGCGGTGGCGTCGCGACAGAGGGACATATTCCTCGGTCTTAATCAGGATTTCGCCGCTGGGCGTACGCACCGCGGTCGCCACTCGGTCACGCGAGCGCATCATTACCCCTTCTATGACGGCTTGTCCGCCAACACTCAAATCCGCCATACCAGCATCACTTTCCAGCCCGTCCGGTTGTCGATCAAGGCCAATTCCTTGCTCAATAATATACGCAGTTCACAAGCAAAACCGCGAGCATCGAAAGTCTTCGCCCTTCGGCTCGCGGCAGTTCAAACGCGGCGACAGGTGTCCAACGCAACGGAGGCCGGCAGTCGGCCGGCCGGTGGGGACTACTACTTCTCTTTCCCTTCAAGCTTGTACTTGCGGCGGAACCGCTCTACACGACCAGCGGTATCGATTAGCTTCTGCTTACCCGTGAAGAATGGATGGCAGTTGGAGCAGATTTCAACCGCGATTGATTTGGCGGTCGAACGGGTGGGGTAGGTAGCGCCACAGGCGCAGGTGATTGTCAATTCGTTGTAGTTCGGGTGAATCCCGGGTTTCATGTCTAAGACCTTTATGTAAAGCTACTTTCTTGCCGGCTTCTCGATTGTTACCCAGTTACGGCGGGTGCCAACCACAGCTTGGTAATATAAGGCATCGGGCCGATTCCGCAAGTCGAAAGCCGCTTCTGGCCCGAACTTTCACTACCCTGCGCTGCAACGACTTGCCGCCCCCTCAGGTTCCCTTCGGGGCGACCACGACCGACCAGTAGTACGGCTGGTGAATCAGAGATCGAATATCAAACCGCTCCCCCAGAATCACCTCTAACTCGTTCCGGGAAAAGTAGTTCTTGAGCACGAGATACGATTGCCCGTTGGACAAAGTGCGCAGCTTGTAGTTGTTGCCGTGTTTATCGGTCTGGTGGGTCAGCCCGCCGGTTCCGGGTGCGGGCGGGTTGTTATCCATCATCCAGATAAGACCCCCGCGCCTCAGGGGCCGGGTCAAAATGTCGAACAGCTTTGCGAAGTCCTGTCGCGGGTGGTGTGAAAACCAGAACCGCAGCACCACCAGATCGAACGCCTCCCGTTCAAACTCGTGTGTGAACATATCGGCAACAAGAAACTCGACCTCACATCCGTAAGTCTTCTCACGCGCCAGGGCAATCGTCTCACCGGCTATGTCCGTCGCCACTATACGCGCCGCGTCAGCGCTCATTGCTTTGGTCCACCAGCCGGTGCCGCAGGCTAGTTCCAGTACCGTCTTGCCGGCGGCGAGTCGGGCCAGGCGTTCGGACTCGGCACTCAGTTCGGCCTGACGGGCGGGGTCATCCCTGTAGTAGACCTGTTCATATTCCGGAGCTCGCGCCCGGTAGTATTCTTCGAGACTATCGCCGACCATGCTGCCTCTCGATTATTTCGGCCAATCGCTGCCCGATCTCGTCGGCCTCGCGCAAGGCTTCCGGGCGCTCTCGCGCTTCGCCAATCTTATTGTCTTCGAGACTGTGAAATTTAAGACAGGCTTCATTGGTAACTTCGATCCATTTGAAAAACCCGGCTATGCACCGCCTCGCGCCTTCGAACCACCCCTTCTCGCCGCCGACCAAAACAATCGCCCCGGGCCTGGTGCGATGAAGCAGCCTTATAAAATGGTGGCCCGTGGGACCTCGGTCGAAGTTATACGGACGTACGCAGTTACAGCGATCAATGAAGATTTTGGCCTGGGCTGAGACGGAATCGAAGTAGATCGGCGAGCCGAATAGCAGGCAGTCGCACTCTTCGACCTTCTCGTACAGCTCAGTCATGGCATCATCAATGAAGCAATATCGCGGGGTGGGCGCCTCGCCGCAGGCCTGGCAGGGGGCGATATCATAATCTGAGAGCCGCACAAAGACATGCCGCGATTTCACAGCGAGCGCCTTTCCCAGCGATGCCGCGATCCGCTCCAGCAGGATCTCGGTTGATGACCCCGGCACCGGCGAGCCGGAGATAGACAGGATTCTAATCATGTTCCGCCGCCTCCAGTCGGTCGAGTTCGGCGTACAGCTCCAGGATTTCGTTTTCAAGCTGACGTTGCCGCTCGGTCAGTTGGCTCAGGTGCTCCCAATCAGCAGCGCGATCGTTGGCGGCCAACTGACTTTCGATGACCTCAAGCTCGCTTTCAGCAGCAGCGATATCGGCCCGGGTGGCCTCGACCGCCTTCCGATGGCGCGAGCGTTGTTTGGAGCGCTCCTTGAACTCCACAAACTCCCGCTTCTGATCCGGGCTCTTGACTTTCGGCGGCGGCGCCGCGGCGGCCATCTTTTCGGCAAAGGCCGAGTAGTTTCCGCTGTAAACCCGCGCATGGCCGTTATGAATATGCACTATGCGATCGACTACCTGATCCAGGAAGTACCGGTCATGACTGACTATAAGACAGCTTCCGTCATAGTCCTGCAGGGCGGCCTCGAGCGCCTCACGCGCCGCCATGTCGAGATGATTGGTCGGTTCATCCATGATGATCAAGTTTGCCGGGTGATAAAGCAGTTTGGCGAGACAGAGTTTGGTCTTCTCGCCACCGGAGAGCGCCGCTACTCTTTTGAGCACGTCTTCCCCCGTGAAGCCGAATCGCGCCAGAAACGACCTGATCGCGCCGACCTCCGTGCTCGGATCGACATTCCAGAGATTGTCCAGCACGGTGGCGTCGTCAACCAGATCGGACAAATCCTGATCGAAATAAGCCACGTCGACATTATTGCCAAGACGGACACTCCCCGCCACTGGTGCGAGCTCTCCGATTACTGCTTTGAGCAGTGTGGTCTTGCCGGAGCCGTTGCGACCGATCAGGCCGACCTTGTCACCACGGTAGATGTCCAAATCCAGGTCCTCTACGATCGGCTGGCTGCCGTACGCCACCGTGACATCCTGCATCGACAGCACATGGGCATATGACCGACCCGAGGAGTGCACGGAAATTGACGGGCCGGTGTCCTCAGGCGGTGGTGGCGGCAGACGCTTTATTCTCCCGAGATATTTCAGCTTGGACTGGGCCTGCTTGGTTTTCTGTCCGGCCATGTTACGGCGAATATATTCTTCAAGGCGCTTGATTTCTTCCTGCTGGTGACGATACCAGTGCGCCGACTGTTCCCGTCGGGTCACCCGTTCGGTCAGGTAGCGCTCGATTCCGCCGAAGTACTTCTCGATCTTGCCGCCGGTTAGCTCCCACACCTGGTCGGTTGTTGCGTTCAGAAAAGTGCGGTCGTGGGAGACTACCACCATAGTTTTGTCCAGTTCCCTGAGATACTGCTCGAGCCAGGCGGTCGACTCGATATCGAGATGATTGGTCGGCTCGTCGAGCAGAAGCAGATTACCCTGCCCGGCCAGTATTCGCGCAAGCCCGGCCCGGTTACGCTCGCCTCCCGAAAAGTGCCGCAGACGCTCGCTAAGACGATCGGCGGCAAAACCGAGACCAACGAGGATGGCGCCCACCTGCGAATCAAAGCTGAACCCGTCGAGCCGTTCGTAGTCATGCTGGAGCGTACCGAACCGTTCCAGCTGAACTGAGTCGGCGGGGTTTTCCTCAAGATATTGTTCGAGTCGGGCGATTTCGCGACGAGTCTGAATCAGATCCGATCGGGCGTCGGCCACAAAATCGAACAGGGTCATATCGAGATATTCGTTTTTTTCCTGTTCGACATAGTCGACGATACAATCGCGAGGCCGGCATACCACGCCTGAATCCACGGACTGTTTGCCCGCGATAATCTCGAGTAGCGTCGTCTTGCCGATACCGTTCTTCCCCACCAGGGCGATGCGCTCGCCGGAGCGCAGAGTGAAGGAAACACGGTCGAGAATGACCTGGTCCTTGTGGCGCTTGGACAGGCTGTCGGCGGTAAACAGGGTCATCGGCTATTCCTCCGGAGACCGCCGCCCAAGCAGCATCTCCGCCGCCAGCAGCATAGCCGCCGCCCAGAGAAACAGCGGCCAGAGTTCCCGGCCGACCCGAAAACGGGCCAGCGCCTCCGCCAGCGGCGCGCCGTAGTTCAGCCGACGTGACACCCCGGCGCCCAATGACTGGGCCAGTTGATCGTGGTCAACCGATGCCAGGTCGCATTCGATTGGATCGATATTGACCGCAAAGCGATCGATCTCCCGCCCCCGGTTCACCATGCGATAGACTCCGGCCTGGCTTGCCTGGTTAATCCGCACCTCACTGGCCCCCTCGCTGTCCTCGAGCGCCAGTCGCACCGCGCTGCTGTCAGGCAGGATCAGATCGACTCCCAGGCCGGCGGCCTCGCCCGGCGGGAGCGACCTGGTCAGGCTCTGTCCCGCAAAAAGCTTGATTTCCAGACTGGTGAGATCGGATGCCAGGTACTCAATAACTCGCGAAACGAAGGGGACGAAGAACCCGTGGCTTGTCAGGTCACTAAACTCAGGAGACATCGGACCTGTGAATGTCATCACGCGCCCATCTCCGGCTTGGGACTCGACCAGCGCCGCCGCCTCGCCTGTAAAGCTCACCAGCGTCTTTGCCCTACTGACAACCTCGAGCTGTGGCAAAGTGAAGAATTTGATTTCCGGTGGACGGCCCTGCTCCAGATGAAACGGCAGGAATACCGGATGGGTGAACTCGATCCTATCGAACGTGTAGAAGCCGGCCCGGGAAAAACTGTGCCGCACCGGGGATTTGTAGTTGATGCCGGTAATCTCCGACCAGGCCGCGTTGAAATAGTCTATGTCGGTATTGCCGCCGTAGGTGAGAAAGAGCGCGCCGCCTCGGCGTACATACGCCTGGAGCCGGCGAAGGTGGGCCTCGTCCAGCCTCGGCATTCCGGCCGCTACAATCACACTGTAGTCCAGAAAGTTCACACCGGCCAGATGACCCGGTCCGGCTACTTTGACCGACCAGTACTGCGCACCGGAAGCGTCGGGCACCAGCGCCAGGGACAAAAGTGATGTGACCGGGTCGCCGTCGATAATGAGCACACTCGATTGTTCCGGGATGCGGAACGAGAAGTAGTAGCGGTTGTCTGGTGCGAAGCGATCGTCAGTTAATTCCACATAACCGGAGTGGAAACCGGTTCCAGCAACCGAACGAGTGAAGCGCACGGTGGTTTCTCCCCCCGATGGCACCTCGAAATCGGTCTGGGCAACCCGACGGCCGTCCAGATAGAGTGACGCTATCCGTTCATCGCTGTCGCGCGGGCTATAATTGCGAATGGTCGCCACCAGGTCGAAGTCGTGTCCCGGATGAATGAGCTGGCCGCCGAAATCGACCGCAACAATGCCGAGGTTGTCGACATCTTCGAGCGGGATGTCCACCTGGTAGAGCGGAAATGCCTGGTCGTGCAGGAGGTCAAGTTCGGGGAGCGATGTTCGCTGGCGATCCCCGACCAGGTACAATTCACGGTTTAGACTCGTTGCTGATTGCAGCAAGTCAATTGCTGTCTGCATCCCGGACTGCAAATCCGCTTTGGCCGCACCCCGTCGGACACGCGTCAACTCTTCCACAGCAACCGCCGGGGACGCCATCTCGAGAAACCCGGCCCCGCCTGATTTATCGAGCGTCACCAGAGCTACCTTGTCGGATTGAGAGAATGTCTCCAGTAACTGGGCGGTTCGCTGTCGAGCCAGTTCCAGCAGGTTGCCGTCGGCGACCGAGCGATCCATCGACGCCGAATTGTCAAAGAGCACGACCGCGGCGACCGACGCATGAGCTCCTACCGAGCCCTCGCGCACAGTCGGCCGGGCGAACGCCAGCACCGCCATCAGTACTATCAGCATCCGCGCAATAAGCAGAAGCCACTGCCTGATTTTCAGCCGCCGCAACTGGCGTTTCTCCATCTGCTTGAGGTGTTTGAGCGACGAGAACTCAACCACCCGCACGCGGCGGCGGGAAAACAGATGTATCAGCAACGGGATAAGCGCCGCGGCGGCGGCAATCAGTACCGTGCTGTTGAGAAATCCGAACATGGGCTATCGGCGGGCGGGCCGCTCCAAGAGCCGCCGGGCCTCTTCCTGATGGTAGTACGCCGATGAACCGGCAATGACCTGCTGATAATAGTCCCTCGCCACCGCGCGCTCGCCGCGGGCCTCGGCCACTTTGCCCAGCCAGAGTCGGATCATGCCCTGATAGAACGGCCGGGTTTCGAGAAACAGGGCGGTCCGAAGATAGTCGTCGGCGTTGCCGGTATCCCCCAACCCGGCATAAGCGATACCTAACCACATGAGTTGGCTGGCCGACGGGTTGTGGCGGCGGTCCTGGCGCGAAAGCGACGAGACCACCGAGTTGAAATGGTGAAGCGCCTCGGATTTATCGGCGGCGGCTCCGGTCTGCAGGAGCAGGTGGCCCAACATCACCTGGCTCTCGACCATACCACCCGATGACGCACCGCTCTGTATGACATCGCCGAAAAGTTTGCGGGCGCCGAGCGTGTCGCCAACACAGAGGCGATGCAAGGCCTGGTTAAACCGAATCAGCGAATTGGCCGAATCAAGCGCAGCAGCTCGGTCATAACTCACCGACGCGGAATCGTAGTCGCCGTTCATTAGGTGATAACCGGCGAGTTTCATCCATTCCGTGGCCAGTGTGTCAACCAGGCCAAGCCACTCGCTCTCGCGTTTCGTAGCCGCGTAGTAGTCGCCGGCAAAAAAAGCGGTGCGAGAAAGCATGTTCAGGGCGGCCAGCGAATCTCGACGACCGCCCGCAAGGCGCAGCATTTCGCCCGCATACTCGTGAGCGGTCACATAGTCAAGGCGCGTTTCGGCCAGACCGGCGTGGTACGCAGCCTGATCGAAAGTAGTCCGTACCGTGTCGAGATAGCGCAGCCACTCCGACTCCAAAGTGGAAATCGATTTGCCGTACGTCGATTCGATCTGCCCACGCAGCCCGAGATCGTCGGACTTGCGATACAGATCGATAAATACTCCGATCTGGTACTGATCGATAAGATAACGTACGAACGTAGCGGAGATGCGGTCGGATACGAGCGGATCGCACTGGTAATAGGCGTAGGTATCAAGCAACGAATCGAGCGGAATCAGCTTCCCCTGTTTCTTCAGCTTTTTGGCGTCGTAAATCGCGAACGAGAGGTAATTCGCGAAACCGTCGGCCAAAAACGCCGGAGCATAGCCGTAGTTATGATAGACCGCCGCCTGGCTGATCAGGAACGGATACACCGTGTTGTAGTCCTTGGCGTAAACCGCGTGCATGGTGCTTCGTACGGGGTCGATCATCATGGCGTACCGGTCATCCCAGATTACCGTGCTCAGCTTGCACGGGCAAAGGTAGAGCAGGAATTTCCCCGGCATGCTGAAATTCACCATGCGGCTGAAGTTGTCGTACTCCTCCTCGAGCATCCCTTTGACGGCGTTCCAGTGAAAGTCGCCCAGGGTCTGTGGAACGTAGTAGATATTCATGTGCGCGGAGGGATCGACCGAAAAGTCATCCGACCTGTGATGCGAGTACGGGCACCACGCCGTATCGATCGTTATGGGCTCAAGCGGCGTCAGGGTCAGGCGATAGCGAATCCCGTTCTTGCCTACCAGGTTTTCGATCCGCCCGGGAAGCCCGTACTCCACCAGGAAATTCCGGGCGCCGTGCTTGGGCTGCGGAGCGAACGTGTAGGTGTGGACGGTTATGTTAGCGGACGCCGAATCGACCTTAGAGACGTTAATCTCCATAGACAGGCCGACCGCAAACCCGGTGACGTTCTTGCCCATCAGAAAGTCAGCGGTATCGGCCCAAATCAGCACCTCGCCGGAACCGAGAGTGTCATTCTGGTGGACGCTGAGAGCACAGCGAATCCCGTTGGGATTGGCTGCCCAAACCGCACCGTGAGTGACCAGCAAAACAATAACAGAGGATGAAATGACGCGCAACATATCAGCTTATACCCCGACTTTAGGGTAAGTGTACAGGACACCGAAAGCAATCAGGCCCGGAACCAAGGTCTGAGCCCGACCGATCAGAGGCTCTCCGCCCTGACCAGCCGCCCATCCTTAAGCACCGGCAGAATCGGCATCGCATCCACCTGGCTGCACAATGCCACGTCTCCGTCAAGGCCGATGGACGCCAGGAAACGGCCGTGCTCACCCTGGGCGATGGCTTCGTGAAGCGAGTTCTTCCGCTCGCGATATAGCAGCCGCGCCATCGAGCCGGCATCGTTGAGTGTCACGCTGCGAAGCCGGCTTGTGAGCTGGTCGATCAGTAGTCCGCCGCAGAGCGTGTCTTCAATCGAAAAACCGCCTTCGCGCCCGGAACAGACTATCACCGTGTCCTTCATCTCCGCCAGCAGGGCGTCGGCCACACTCGAAACATTGGTCAAGGCCCCTGAGAATACCTGGCCGGCGCCGGTGGTCAAGCCGAACACACGCGTACCGTTAGTGGTGCACAAGATGACGTTTTTACCGGCCACCGTTTCCGGAGTGAATTCTGTGGGCGAGTTGCCGAACTGAAAATTCTCTATTTTGACACCCTGCCGCTCTCCCGCGAGCACCGAGGAATCGGGACCAAGCTTGGCCCGCAGCTCTCCCGCCTCGCCCGGCTCCGCTACGGGAATCACTCCCCTCGCGCCCGCCAATAGGGAAGCGCATATGGTGGTAGAGGACCGAAGAACGTCCACAACCACAACCGTTTTTCCATCGAGATCAGCCCGGTCAAGCGGATACGGTGTCAGGAGAAGCTGGATGTTCATAAGCGGGAGTTATCGGTGCGACGCACTCTTGTAGAAGGGTGGTTTGACCACCACCGCCGGAAAGCGTTTGTCACGGATCGCGATTTCTACCACGGTGCCGATTTTGGATTTGTCCGCGGTGACGTAGCCGAGTGCTACAGGTTTTTGGAGCGACGGCGAGAACGTGCCGGAGGTGACGTGGCCGATCTTGCCGGTGCCATCGAAAATGTCAAAGCCGTGGCGAGGCACGTTGCGCCCGTCCATTTCCAGACAGACCAGACGACGCGTGGGCTTTTCTTCCTTCTGGCGGGCGATCACGCCTTTGCCGATAAAGTCCTTTTCCAGATCGACAATCCAGCCCAGCCCGGCCTCGATCGGTGTCGTAGTTTGGTCGATGTCGTTGCCGTAGAGCGCCATCTTCATTTCGAGCCGAAGCGTATCGCGCGCTCCCAGACCGATAAGTTCAAGCCCCTGCTTCCGGCCGGCGGACACAACCGCCTCCCAGAGCCGGTCACAGTGCTGCGGGGGGATGTAGATCTCGAACCCGTCCTCGCCAGTATACCCGGTGCGGGAAAACATCAGGTTCACTCCGCCAACCGGGGCGCTGGCCAGGTGATAGTAGGGGATCAACTCAAGGTTGTAATCAGTCAGCTGACTCATCACCTTTTGGGCGTTGGGGCCCTGGATCGCCAGAAGCCCGTATTCGCTCGAGCGATTGACCAGATCGACCTTGCCGTTCACGTGCGAACGCAGCCAATCGAAATCTTTGGTGATATTCGAAGCGTTTACCACGAGGAAGTAGCTTTGCTCGCCAGTGCGGTAGACCAGGAGGTCATCGACAATGCCGCCGTTCTCGTACGGCATGCAGTTATACTGAATCTGGCCGATCTGGAGCTTGGCGACATTGTTGGTGGTGGTTTTTTGGAGAAACGCGAGCGCGTCAGCGCCGGAAACCTCGAACTCCCCCATGTGTGATAGATCAAACAGGCCAACATTGCTTCGTACCGCCAAGTGCTCCGCCTGTATCCCCTTGTACTGCACTGGCATAAGAAAACCGGCGAAATCTACGATCTTGGCACCGGCATCGGCATGATACTGATAGAAGGGGGTTTTAATCGGGGACTGGCTGCCTTGGCTCATACTTCGTGCTAGGTTACGCTTTGCTTACGATCAGTCCGACCAATAAACAAGGGCGTAGCGCCAAGTCAATACCAATAAAGGACCCTCCTGCCTCGTGTTGTCGCGCGACCCTTTGCGACAGCTACATCCGCCCAGCACTCTATAACTACTCCCATTTGCAAGGACCACTAACGTTCAGGTAGCACTGGCTATCTAATCCCCCCGGGCATCGGGAACATAGACCAATCATGCCTTGGTCCCACACATAATGATCCGTCGACAGATCGGCTAATTCCGGCCGAAGGATCAACCCCGGCGGGCAGAGTAAGAGAGCTACCGGGCGCCGCTGGCCCGCGACGGCGCCCGAGTCCAAACTATGATAGGAGTCGTGTAATGCGAAGCAGACTGGTATTTGGTCTGGGAATCGCAGCAGGAGCGATCCTGCTGGCCGTTTATCCGCTCATTGGCAGCGAGCAACCCGGCGCCGCATCGGCTATGGGAGGCGACATGGTCGCTCGCGGCAAATACTTTGTACACATGATGGGGTGTGGGGATTGCCACTCACCAAAAGTTATGACCGCGATGGGTCCGGTAGAGGATACCACTCGCCTCTTTTGCGGCCAACCTGCGAATGAAGTCCCACCGCCGTACAGCGGCGAGCTCAACCCTGCTACCTGGATGGCGGCCTGCAACAGCCATATGTCAGCCTGGGTGGGACCGTGGGGAACGTCGTACGCCGCCAATCTAACCTCCGACAAGAAGACCGGCCTCGGCAACTGGACCGATGAGCAGTTCATCCAGTCGATGCGCACCGGCAAGCATCGCGGTTACGGGCGTGATATTCTGCCGCCGATGCCCTGGTTTAATTACCGTCATGCAACCGACGATGACCTGAAGGCGATGCTGGCCTATTTCAAGTCTACCAAGCCGATCGTCAACCAGGTCCCCGAGCCGCTGCCGTCGACCGCGGGGAAGTAAGCGGTTACACACAGTGTGCGCGGTGACGCCTGCCCCCGACCTGATCGGGAGTCCTCGTCCACCACGTTATCCATGCTGCGCACGGCCTAAGTCTTTGCGTTAGGCCTTTAGCCCGAACCGGGCCGCGCAACGGACCGGGTCGGCCGGTGACCTGACGCCGCCCGGTGCGTGGTGGCCGGTGGCCTACCCGCGGCGCGTAGGTCCTCCTGGGGTTGGCGGGTATGAAGCAAACCCGCCCTTGTATCTTGTCTTTTGGGTAGATATATGGCATCAAGTAAGAGTGCAAGAGATAGATTGAGGTCGCGGGCGGCAGTCGGCGACTTCGAGGTAGCGGCGAGATCGACCTGCCCTGGGGCCGGAA